>CAYFUQ010000042.1:0-11081 GCA_964346415.1 uncultured Proteiniphilum sp. | reverse complement strand
AAAGGCAATGTTGGTTTAAACATTCAGGGGAAGCAACAAATAGTTTGAAAGATTGGCTTCAACGGATGTGGAAGAGAGGAAATAAAAGATAATGTTGGCTTCAACATTCGGGGGAAGCAACAAATAGTTTGAAAGATTGACTTCAACGGATGTGGAAAGGAGAAAATAAAAGGCAATGTTGGTTTAAACATTCAGGGGAAGCAGCAAATAGGATGAAAGATTGACTTCAACGAATGTGGAAAAGAGCAATAATTAGCTTCATACCCGGTTAGTGCATAATTTTATATATCAATTCCCGCATAAGTTCACCACTCGACGCAGACACATTGCCGACTCCTTTAATCTTAGAATCAAAGATTCGCAAGTCGGAGATAATGTTCATGACTTTAGGAGCATTGTAGTGCCTTAAACCGGTCATATAGTCACGGGCAAAAAATGATGAGCGAAGATTTAGTGCTGCCATCACACTCTGCTCACTTTTATTTGGCAACCAGAAGCATTCAAGCAAGTTACCAAAGTAATTGAATAATACAGACAGCGTGACAATAGTTGGATTGTCCTTTGGATTCTTATCAAAATAATCCACAATCTTATTTGCCATCAGTACATCCTTATTTGTGACAGCCTTAAGCAGCTCAAAGTTATTGTAATCTTTGCTTATACCTACGTTCCTTTCTATCAGCTCAGAAGTTATCTGATTTGAGTTAGGTGGAAGCGATATTTCCAATTTTTGAAGCTGTGGGATAAGCTTGCTCAAATCTGTACCCACAAAATCAGTCAACATTTGGGCTGATTTTTCATCAATCTTCAGTTTTTTATTTGAAAAGTAGTTCTTAATAAAAGCAGGTACCTGGTTTTCATATAGTTTTTTGGATTCAAATATAATCCCCCCATGCTTCTCAATGTTTTTCACATAGGCCCGACGTTTGTCCACTGCACCATGCTTGTAGTTTATTACCAATACAGTGCTGCTTAATGGATTTTTGGCATACGAATCAATAAGCTCCATCTTGCTCAACTCCTGTCCTTCCTTTATTACAATTAACTGATGCTCAGCCATCATTGGAAAGCGACGTGCAGCCGATATTATATTGTTGACATCCGAATCAACTCCATAAAAGGTGTGCATATTGAAATCCTTTTCTGTTTCAGTCAATACATTCTTTGTTAATTGCTCTGTGAGTTGATCAATGAAATAAGACTCTTCTCCCATTAATAAATAAATAGGTGCAAACTTCTTGTTTGCAATCTCTTTCATCAAAGATTCGTATGTTATTTTTGCAGCCATAGATTTTTAATTACCAAATTTACCAGTCGAAACGGAGGTGTTTTACGGTTGTTCCTTTATTTATTAATGTTGTAAGTGACTTTATACCTATCTTTACGTGCTCTTCAACAAAATTCTCCGTTATTATTTTATCACTCTTATCAGTTTTGACACCTGTAGATATCATCGGTTGATCTGAGACCAAAAGCAGAGCACCGGTTGAAATACGATTCGCAAATCCACAAGTGAACAGCGTTGCTGTTTCCATATCAACCGCCATTGCACGTAGCTTACGAAGATATTGCTTAAAATCCTCGTCATACTCCCACACCCTCCGGTTTGTGGTATAAACAGTTCCTGTCCAATAATCTTTTCCAAAGTCTCTAATATTTGACGACACAGCACGCAAAAGAGTAAAAGCAGGGAGAGATGGCACCTCGGGAGGCAAATAATCATTTGATGTTCCTTCGCCTCGAATTGCAGCAATGGGAAGAATATAATCGCCCAACTCATTCTGTGGCTTGATTCCGCCACATTTGCCAAGAAACAATACCGCCACCGGCTCAACAGCACTAAGCAAATCCATTATAGTGGCAGCATTTGCACTGCCCATTCCAAAGTTTATTATCGTTATGCCGTTGGCAGAAGCGTTGGGCATGTTTGCATCCAATCCTAAAATAGGTACTTCAAAATGATTGGCAAATATCTCAACATACTTCTGAAAATTAGTAAGAAGTATATATTTTGTGAATTCGTTCAGAGGTCGACTTGTATATCTTGGAAGCCAATTTTCGACTATTTCTTGCTTGGTTCTCATAATTCAGCTATTTTTGTTACTCATTTTTCCTAATAAAACAAAGATACAATATGTCAACATTAAACTTACCTTCTTTTGATGTAAAAATGCGAAAAAATGAAAACGTGTTGGAGATTTTCGATCCGTTACGCAGAAAGTATCTTGTTCTAACGCCTGAGGAATGGGTGCGGCAGCACTTTATTAATTATCTGATAACGGAAAAAGGATATCCCGCCACACTAATGGCAAATGAAAAGCTGATTAAATTGAACTCTCTATCAAGACGTTGCGACACAGTTGTTTACAATAGACAGATAGAACCTGTTGCAATTTGTGAATATAAGAATCCCGATATTGAGATTACTCAAGAGGTTTTTGATCAGATTATCAGATACAATATTGTGCTGAGGGTAAACTATCTAATTGTTTCTAATGGAATTAATCATTATTGCTGCAAGGTGAACAATGAAGATTTGTCTTATGTATTTTTGGAAGAAATCCCTCATTACAAAGATTTGACATTATAGAATGTCAAAAATCTTCCTCAATTTTCAAAACATACAGCTGAAAGTTTTCATATCGTTTCACAATCACTTTATCATCCTTTTCCAGAAATCCTTTCAACGATACTGCATCATAAAAGACATCATCTATAATCACCTTGCCAGATGGACGAAGAATTGTGGCTGCACGCCCTACTCTTCCTACCACACCTTCAGGCTCCATAAGAACTGAAAAATAACCCTCCTGATCAGACTCCAAAGCTACTCTTTTAAATAAACCTGGCTTGCCTATTCTACTTGATAACCATATAATTAGAGTAGTTCCAAAACCAATACCGGCAAATACAACAATCATTGCCCGCAACAACTCCAAGACAGATATATTCTTTAAATCAAATTGAATGTTTCCAACAAGAGAAAGGATTAAAGCCGTAATCATCAGTACAATACCCGAAATGCCGGCAAACCCAAATCCGGGAATCACAAATATCTCAAATACTATCAAAATCAGACCTAGCACAAACATCAGAACCTCCCAGTTTTGAGCATAGCCTGTCAAATATAGAGGAGTGAAATAAAGAATGGCAGCCGTTATTGCTATTGCGCTTGGGAATCCCATGCCGGGCGTTTGCAACTCAAAATATATACCGCCAATAATAATCATGATTAGAAATGCCTGGAGAATTCCATTAGTTAGAAACCCTTTTATTTTATCATACAAAGTTGGATTATAAATAACTAAATCATAATCAGTATAACCCAGATGTTTAACTGCAATTTCATTAATATTATCAGCAATACCATCACATATACCCAGCTCAACGGCTTGGCTTGCTGTTAGTGTAAGAACTTGCGTCGAATCAACATAGCCTGGAATCACAATTCGTTCATCAACCATTGCCTCTGCAATTTTTGGATTTCGTCTCCATTCAAGTAAAGTATCACCATTTATTATCAGCGTATCCTTTCCATGACTTTCAGCAGTTGCCCGCATAATTCCTCTCATATACGACTGATATTTATCAGGGGCCTTTAATCCATCCTCGCCGCTAACAACCGTTGCAGCACCTATAGAAGCACTACGGCGCATATACAAACTGTCGCACGCTAGAGCTATAAGTGCTCCTGCTGATGCGGCATTATTATCTACAAACACATATACGGGCAGAGGAAAGTTTAATATTGCCGTTCTCATTGAATCAGCCTCCATAACGCCTCCACCATAAGTATTCATATCAATGATAAGGCAGTTGGCATCTTTACTAATTGCCTCATGCATGCCATTCTGTAGATATACCCAGGTAGTACTGCCAATATTATTATGAATATTGATTTTGTATATTAAGGGTTGTTCGTTCGCTGCAAAAACATATGCAGAAACTAAAATAACACTTATCAGCAATATAATTCTAATATTTTTCATATTATTCAATAATGTATTAACAATCGTGTTGTATGCAACTAACATTCAATCACAGAGTTATGAGACTAGATTGATTCATTTGTTAAGTTATCACTCCATTTATATCTGTAAAGATAGATTGATTTTGCTTTTCTATAGGCACTTTTCAAAATAAATTATTATATTTGTTCTTTAATTTAAATCTACTATGTACAGAAACTTAATTCATATTAGCTCAAATGTTTTCGCTAAACTAAACATTGACAAAGCAAAAAGAATGCTTTCATTTAGTTTTCCCGACATTACATATACTCAAAGAACTATTTTAACAATTCCAGACGATCAGGAGGGAAGTTACCCATTCAGAAACGTGTTAGGAGTCTTTTACACTGACTTACCTTTGGAAGAAGTGATTCAAAAAATCAAAGCAATTGAACATTCACTCGGAAAACGCTCCAGAGATAAAGACTTGGGCAAAGTTGTTATCGGCCTGGATTTAATTCAATATGGTGAAGTTATACTATTGGATGACTACTTCGACAGAGAACACGTTCAGGCACTTCTTGCTGAGTTAGGTGAAGAAACTAGATAAAACTTATAATTCCTAAACATCCATAACAGATGCTCAGTTAGTTTAATCTGCTAACAGACTTTACACCTTTTACAGCTTTTAATTTCTTAATTAGCTGCTCCAGCATAGAGGTGCTGGAAAGTAGCACTGATATATTTCCTTGAAACAAGCCATCGTTGGAGTCAATAGAAATAGAACGCAATTGAACTCCATCTTCCTTAGAAATAATGGACATCAGATTTGCCACAATATTTATTTGGTCATTGCCAATAATGCGCAAAGTTGAAATATATGACGAGCTGCCGGATACCTTTCCGGACCATCTCGCTTTTATCACTCTATAGCCAAATCTCGAGAATAAATCATGTGCATTTGGACAATTTATCCTATGTATTTTAATTCCCTGGGTTGAAACAAAGCCAAATATTTGATCACCATAAATAGGGTTACAACATTTTGCCAACTTGTACTCTACCCCTGTCAGGTTCTGGTCTATAATTAATTCATCACTACTTTGAACTTCGTGCGAAGATTGTTTTACAACAAATTTATCCGCACTGGTCGCAGCCATTAAGTCTCTTTGAGAATAGTCTCTGCTTACAAACTCCAGATATTGGTCAATTACCCAGTTAACATCCAGTTTTTCGGATGAAATATCTATATAAAAGTCAGTAACAGTTTTATACCTTAGCTTCTTTATCAGCTGCATTAACTGAGCGTCATCTACATCAATTTTTCGGTTTTTCATTCTTCGAGACAACATCTCTTTTGCAATATCCACCTGTTTACCAGCCTCCTCTTTCAGCAATTGTCTTATTTTGGTACGTGCTTTAGACGTCACAACAAAACTCAACCAATCCTGCTTAGGGCTCTGATGAGAGGATGTATGAATCTCAACCTGATCTCCACTTTTCAATACATGCTTTATAGGCACATTTCTGCCATTTACCTTCCCCGACACACACGTTGAGCCTAGTTTGGTATGAATAGAAAAAGCAAAGTCAAGTACAGTTGCACCCTTTGGTAGTTTTTTTAATTCTCCTTTAGGTGTAAACACAAAAATCTCTTCATCATAAAGGTCAAGTTTGAAATCTCCCAGCTTCTCAGTGATGTTACTTTCGTTATCATCTATTGTCTCACGCAGAGATGTCAGCCAATTGTCAAGAGTAGATTCACCTTTCACTCCCTTATATTTCCAGTGAGCGGCCAAACCTCTTTCAGCAATTTCATCCATCCTCTTTGTTCTTATCTGAACTTCAACCCACTTGGAATCAGGCCCCATAACCGTTATATGTAACGATTCGTATCCATTGCTTTTAGGAATAGAAAGCCAGTCCTTCAATCGCTTTGGATTGGGTTGATACATATCTGTAATAATTGAATAAACTTGCCAGCAATGAGCTTTCTCAAGTTCGAAAGGAGAATCGAGAATAATACGAATTGCAAAAAGGTCATATATGCTTTCAAACTCTACCTTTTGCTTCTTCAGCTTATTATTGATGGAGTGGATTGACTTCGTTCTGCCTTTTATGTCATAATCAAGTCCTGTTGAATCTAATCTATTTTGCACGGGAAGGATAAAGTCATTAATATATTTATCTCTCGAACGCTTAGTCTCATTTAATTTTCTTGCTATGAAATCATAAGTTTCTCGGTCGGTGTACTTTAATGACAAATCCTCAAGTTCTGATTTGATATTGTAGAGACCCATTCTATGTGCCAGGGGAGCATATAGATATATAGATTCAACTGAAATTTTGAGCCTTTCCGCCTGGGAAAGACTCTTACCTTCCCGCATATAGTGAAGTTGCTGAGCAAGCATTATAAATACCACTCTTATATCTTCTGCAATTGACAATAAGAGCTTTATATAGTTTTCAGACTCAATAGCTTTTTTATTCTCACTAAACTCATTTATTCGTTTCAATCCTACAATGATAGTCTTTACTTCATCCCCAAATTCTTTTGTTATATCATCAACAGACAGATAATTATTCAAAACCGGATTGAAAAGTAATATAGCGCAGATAGTTGGTTGTTTCAATCCAATTTCATCAATTATAACCGCAGAAGTTTTTATTTCATCTAACATCTTGTTGAGGCCGTCTGTATCACTCTCATCAATAAGTAGCTGTATATATTTGCTTAATTTATTTCTAAGCGAATCAACCTTTTGAATACTCCATGATTCCCTTAAAAACATGTATAGTTTTTTGTAGAGTAGTGAAATATCCTGATTATTAATATTTATTTCTTTCATTTATTGAAATCTTAAATCGGTCCATTATTATAATTACAAATTTACAATTATTTTGAAAATAGAAAAGTATGTAAATAAACAAAACGAACAAATTATGCTCTATGCAGCAAGATAATAATTTTTTCTGTGTTTTATTAGAATAAAAGTAAAGCTTATTTAGAGTAAATAAGTTATCTTTGTCTAAACTCCTATTTAATTCTGTGTATTATGAAGAATTTTCTATCTATTTTATTAGCTACGCTTCTGGGGCTTCCCTTATTAGCTCAGACCATTTCTCTTAATGAAGGATGGCAGTTTTCTCAAAAAGGAAAAGACACATGGTATGATGCCGAAGTTCCCGGTTCAGTTCAGCGAGACTTAATACGTCATGGTGTTCTGCCTGACCCATATTACGGCACAAACGAAGAAAAGGTACAATGGCCTGAAATTGAAGATTGGGATTTCAGAAAAACATTCAATATAACAGAAGATCAATTAAAATCAGATGATGCTTTCTTATTTTTTGAAGGATTAGATACACACGCTGATGTATTCCTTAATGGTTCACGAATTCTACAAACTCAAAACATGTTTGTAGGTCATCGCGTGTCTGTCAAAAACTCATTACTTGAAGGAGAAAACAATATTTATATACGTTTCTACTCACCAATTGAAAGGATGGATCCTGCGCGAATCACGACAGGTCATGAATATCCAGCCGATAATGATCACAGCGAACAAAGACTTAGCGTTTACAACCGTAAAGCACCCTATCATTTTGGATGGGATTGGGGAATGCGCCTGGTTCAAATGGGTATTTGGAAACCTGTTACTTTAACTTTTTACAATAGCGCAAGGATTGACGATTTATACGTAAAGCAAAACAAAATATCAAAAGACAGGGCAGATATAGAAAATCAGATAGAAATATATTCACTTAGTGATACAAAAGCTACAGTTTCAGTAGAGTATTCATTAAAGAATAAAAAATCAGAGGCATCAAATAAAGAAATTGAGCTTAAAAAAGGTAAGAATATCATTCCTGTTGAGCTGATTATTAACAATCCACAATTGTGGATGCCAACCGGCTGGGGGGAACAACACCTTTATGATTTTAAAGTAGATTTACAGATTGACAACAAAGTTGTAGATAGCAAACAAGTCAGAACCGGGCTTCGCTCCGTTCGCTTAGTTCAGGAGCCTGATGAGTATGGACGTTCGTTTTATTTTGAAGTAAACGGGTTGCCCATTTTTGCAAAAGGATCAAATTATATTCCCGGTGAAATAATGAGAACTCAGCAAGATGAAGCTTTCTACAACAGACTGTTTGATAATGTAACCGATGCCAATATGAATTTTATACGAATCTGGGGTGGCGGAACGTATGAGGATAATTATTTTTATCAGCTCGCTGATGAAAAAGGTATTCTTGTGTGGCAGGATTTCATTTTTGGATGTACGCCCTACCCCTCAGATGATGCATTTCTTTCTAATGTAGCAGATGAAGTTATATGGAATGTTAAGAGATTACGCAACCACGCATCTTTGGTCTTCTGGTGTGGTAATAATGAAGTGGAAGAAGGACTAAAATATTGGGGTTGGAACAAAAAATATTCCAAAGAAGTGATGGATGCGTGGTTTGAGGGATATGACAAAACATTCCGTCAAGTAATTCCCTCACTGGTTGAAGAATATGATGGAACCAGAAATTACATTCACGGTTCGCCATATGATTCTAATTGGGGACAGCTCGAAAAATTTAAATCCAGTGATGTTCATGATTGGGGATTATGGCATGGTAGGATGCCATTTGAGGCAATGGCTGGCAGATTACCTCGTTTTGCAAGTGAATTTGGTTTTCAATCGTTCCCCGAAATGAAGACAATACGCACATTTGCAGAAGAGGAAGACTTTGACATTGATTCCGATGTCATGCAAATTCATCAGAAAAGCCCAATTGGAAACACAATCATAAAGCAGTATATGGATATGTATTATCACACTCCTAAAACTTTTGAAGACTTTGTTTATGTGGGCCTAATCATGCAGGGTAACGGAATGGAAGAAGCCGTAGAAGCTAACCGAAGAGGTCGCCCCTACTGTATGGGAGCACTGTACTGGCAGATTAATGACGACTGGCCTGTAGTATCGTGGTCAAGCATTGATTACTACGACAATTGGAAAGCTCAACACTACAAAATGAGAAATATTTTTGCACCATTAGCACTCGGAGTTGAGTTTAGAGACAACAAGTTGAGTTACTATTCCATGTCTGATTATCTTTACGATGTAAACAACCTGCAACTCCATGTTAAGGTAATCGACTTTGATGGTAAGGTTTTGAAAT
This sequence comes from uncultured Proteiniphilum sp., assembly GCA_964346415.1. GTDB lineage: Bacteria > Bacteroidota > Bacteroidia > Bacteroidales > Dysgonomonadaceae > Petrimonas. The sequence continues at coordinate 1,956 of CAYFUQ010000042.1, read as the reverse complement.
ATCACAAAGAAAAGTTTAATGCAGAATCTAATTCCAGCAACATAATTAAATCATTTAATTCGTCGGAATTAGTAACAGAAGAGCAAAAACATAACACAGTAATTCATGCATGGATTACTGACAATAACAACAAAACTATTTCAACAAAGGAGTATTTCTTCTATTGGCCAAACAAGCTCAATCTGCCCGAAACAAATATAAAGAAATCTGTTAAGTATTCTGATGGGAAATACACAGTTACTCTATCCAGCAAAAAACTGGCAAAGGATGTGTTTATAGAAATTCCAGTTCTAGGTGCAAAATTCACAGATAACTTCTTCACCCTATTACCGGGAGAGAAAAAAGTTATTGAAATTACTTCACCTTTATTAAAAGCATCTGATAAAACAGGTATTAGCGTAAAACACCTTAGAGAAACATACTAAGGAAACTATTACAAATCAATGCTTTTACTTGGCTTCTTAAAGTTAAGCATATAGAGTTATGACAATTTAATTAACAAAACATGAAATCATTAAAAGAATTATATAGAATTGGTAATGGCCCTTCAAGCAGTCACACTATGGGACCTAAAAAGGCAGCACAATTATTCCGAGAGAGAACAAATAATGCAGACAGATACATTGTCACACTCTACGGCAGTTTGGCTGCCACAGGCAAAGGACACTTAACTGATGTAGCTATATTGGATGTCCTTACAGACTCAGCACCCACAGTAATTGAATGGATGCCTAAAACATTCTTGCCATTTCATCCAAATGCAGTGAAGTTCGAAGCCTTTGACTCCAATAACAATATCTTTGACTCATGGACTATATATAGCATTGGAGGTGGAGCTTTAAGTGATGGAGAGAATATAGTAGGAGTAAATGAGGAGAATGAGAAAGAAATATATCCTCTCAGTAAAATTGTAGAAATTCAGGAATGGTGCGAAAGAAATGGCCGCACATACTGGGAGTATGTAGATCTACATGAAGGTCCTGAAATATGGGACTATCTTCGTGAAGTTTGGCATGCAATGCAAAATGCAGTTAAAAGAGGATTGGAAAATGAAGGAGTATTACCGGGTCCATTACAGCTTTCTCGTAAAGCAGCTGCATATAATATAAAAGCTCAGGGACAAAGCACGTCGTTGAAGTCTAGAGGTTTAGTGTTTTCTTATGCATTAGCTGTTTCCGAAGAGAATGCATCGGGAGGAATTGTTGTCACGGCACCGACCTGTGGCTCAAGCGGAGTACTGCCTGCAATACTTTATCACTTACAGAAAAGCAGGAATTTCAGTGAGATTAGAATCCTTAGAGCATTGGCAACAGCCGGTTTATTTGGCAATGTAGTCAAAAAGAATGCATCAATATCAGGTGCAGAGGTAGGATGCCAGGGTGAAGTTGGTGTTGCATGTTCTATGGCAGCAGCTGCAGCAAGTCAATTATTTGGAGGAACTCCCGCACAAATAGAATATGCAGCAGAATTGGGATTAGAACACCATCTGGGAATGACATGCGATCCTGTTTGTGGATTGGTTCAGATTCCATGCATTGAGCGTAATGCCATTGCTGCAGCCCGTGCTTTAGATGCCAATTTATATTCTTCTTTCACTGATGGGATGCATCGTGTTTCTTTCGATCATGTTGTGGAAGTAATGAAACAAACAGGTCATGACCTACCTTCTTTATATAAAGAAACAGGTGAGGGTGGTTTAGCTAAAGATTTCAAGTTAATATAAACCCTACTCTACAAATCAGAACACTCTCATAGTTTTATTTACTATATACGAGGAACAACCTCAGTTGTCCTGATTGAAGCTTTGTTCAACGGCTTACTTATACTTTATAGGTAAGCCGTTGTTTCTTACTACCATAAACCCAATCTTAGCTATATAGTATTTTACCTTAAAGGCTAACTAGGCCTATAAAAAAGCCCTTCATGATTTCTCACGAAGGGCTTTGTAAAAGACGG
>CAYFUQ010000041.1:0-20773 GCA_964346415.1 uncultured Proteiniphilum sp. | reverse complement strand
CGAAACTATTGGAAGACCCTATTCACTATCCGTTGGTTGTCTCCGAAACTATTGGGAGACACTCTTCACCATCTGTTGGTTGTCTCCGAAACTATTGGGAGACACTCTTCACCATCTGTTGGTTGTCTCCGAAACTTTTGGGAGACCCTCTTCACCATCCGTTGGTTGTCTCCGAAACTTTTGGGAGACACTCTTCACTATCTGTTGGTTGTCTCCGAAACTTTTGGGAGACACTCTTCACCATCTGTTGGTTGTCTCCGAAACTTTTGGGAGACGCACTTCACCATCTGTTGGTTGTCTCCGAAACTTGACGAAGAGACAAAACAGTACTTGCAGACAAAGGAAGTATATACTTGACTGAAAATGTAAGGGTCGCAACACGGACACCTGTTTCAGTTCTCCGTATTGCGACCCTTGCGACTTATTATCTTTTTTATGTTCTTTGAGTTGCGACTCTCGCAACCTCTATACTTTTTTAGGTTTACCAACTTGCGACCACTTGCAACCTCTATACTTTTTTAGGTTTTCCAACTTGCGACCACTTGCAACCTCTATACTTTTTCGGTTTTCCAACTTGCGAATACTTGCAACCCCTATACTTTTTTCGGTTCTCAAACTTACTATTCTTGCAGTCTGAGACTCTTTTTTGGTTCATTAACTTGCAATGCTCGCAATCTTCTGCCTGTTTTAGCCTCGCTAACTTGCGACTCTCGCAATCATGTACACTCTTTCGGTACATCAACTTGTGACCATCGCAATCATGTGCACACTTTCGGTTCTTGAACCTGCGATACTCGTAACCTTATACTTGTTTTCGAATCATAAATATGCGACTCTTGCAACCTTGTGTACTTTTTCGGTTCATTAACTTGCAAATCCCGTAAGCTTATATCGTTTTTCGGTCTTCTAACTTGCATTCCCTCGTAAGCTCTTATCGTTTCCCGATTTTCCAGTTTGCGACCTTCGCAAGTTCGTTTCGCTTTTCAGTTTCTTACCAATTATTGCCAGAAAACTCATTAATCGCAGTTAATCAGTTGATTATAGCGTTTGGTTTGCTTTTGTAAAGGTAGTTATAAAGTTGAAAACTGCAAACTTTTTATCATTGTTTTGAGTTGATTTTTTATATAGTTTCTGTTTTGCCTATTGTAGTGTATAATCCATTTGAAGATTACATTAAACAATTATACTTTTGGACTGTTCTATAGAACAGATAAATAAAATATGATATTATGATATATATAGTAAACAAATCAACAAAACCGGATTATAATATTGCTCTCGAAGAGTATTGCTTTAAAAACCTGACACATCACGATAAGGTGTTTATCCTGTGGATTAACGAACCTGCTATTATAGTAGGGAAGAACCAAAACACACTTGAGGAAATCAATGCTGACTATGTCAAAGAGAACGGTATTCACGTAGTGCGCCGCATATCGGGTGGGGGAGCAGTATATCACGACCACAACAATCTTAACTACACTATTATTTCGAATGAAGACAAGGGTGAGGATTTTGATTTTGAAACTTTCTCACAACCTGTTATTGACACTCTGGGCGACCTTGGTGTAAAGGCTGAGTTTACAGGACGAAATGACTTGGTGATTGATGGCAAAAAGATTTGTGGCAATGCGCAGGCATATATTAAAGGGAGGATAATGCATCATGGGTGTCTGTTGTTTGATACAGACCTTACGGTGCTGTCAAAGGCACTGGAGCAACCAAAAGATATAGTGGAAAGCCGCAGTGTGAAGTCGGTGCGTAGTTTGGTAGATAATATACTGCCCAATCTGCCTGATAAAATCACTGTTGATGAATTTTCCAGTAAGCTTCTGGACCATATGAAAACCAAATTTCCTGAAATGGTTGAATATAAGTTTACCGACAAAGAGCTTGAAGAGATAGAGGCACTGCGTGCATCAAAGTTTGGAACATGGGATTGGAACTATGGTAACTCGCCTAAATACGCTATTGACCGTAAATCGAGATATAAAGCAGGTAAGATACAAGTGTTGGCCGATATAAAGAATTCTTTAATCCAACAAATACGTTTTTACGGCACATTCTTTGGCAACAACAGCAATCTCAATGAGGTAGAGGAAGCACTTGCAGGAGTGAAATATACATCTGAAGATGTAAGAGTAGCTTTGTCTGCAATTAATTACAATGATTACTTTGCAGGCTTTTCTCTCGATGAGCTGGTTGAAGCCATTGTGGGTTAGTTGTAGATAGGATATCAGAACTGATATCCTATTCCTCCGTGGAAGTTTACTTTCTTTAAAAACTCGCTGTAGCCAAGAGTAAATTCAAATCTGGACACCTTTGAGCGATGCTGATATGTGATTCCTCCACTCCAGTGATAACTGTCAAATCCAAAGTTGTCCCAGTTTTCGAATTGCCACAATAGCTGCACTCTGGGCGTTACATAATGCTTGGGTGCAATTTGTATGCGCAATCCAATATCGCCCATTGAAGCGACATTGTCAAGCATGGTAAACTTTCCTTGTCCCAGTAATGGAAAGTAGAAATCGGTGAATGCATTATACCTGTTTGATGTATAATTAAAATAATAGGGCGAATCTGATAAGTCGCTGAATATTGTACGATGATACAAATCAGCTGTCACGGCTACATTTTGATTTATGGGTATGACGGAATTAAGTTTAAAATCGGCAATGGGTATAAACTTACTAAAATCATTGGTTTGTGTCAGCAGTGAAACTCCGGCTTGCATAAAAACACCATGATCGGGAATGAATGATTTGTTGCGACTGTCAACCGTGAGAGTGCCATATGCACTGGTATATAAGTTTCTGATGCGTGAACTTCTGTTGTCGTCTGTTCTTCTGTAGTAGTCGTTGCTGTAGAAATAGGTCTCTGTAATACCAATGTTTAGATCTGCAATTTCTTTGAATCGTCGGTAAGTGTATAAAGATGACGACACACTGCCGGCTCTCATTTTACCATAATTATTGTTTTCCTCCTGATAATCTACTTCATTGAATCTTCCCCTGATCTTTAACCCGGAGGTTGACAGAAGTCGGTTTGTCTCTGCCATAAGGAGCAGCTGAGGATTGCGGGCAATCTTGGCATCCACCGATAGCAGATTAATAATCTTAGAGTAGTCTCTGCTCGAGAAGTTGGCATAAATAGATGTGATATCCACAGTATTTAGTGATCCGCCCAGCATGAGCGCTCGGTCTTTTTTGTCATCAATAAACAGTTCTAGAGCATATCCGTTATTGTCGGGATTTAGTTTATAATAAACCGAATTGAAGTTGCCATATCCATACACCCTTTTAACGGCTTTGTCAATATCATCCATCGAATAGGTTTGATTGGGCAACAAGTTTAGTTGTTGCATTATTATCAAGGTCTCTTTTTTGTTAGCCTTAGGCGTTTTTATTTCGCTGATTAACCATTCTTTGGGTGGCTCACTGTTTCTTATATTATTTCTGACAATGTTTTTCCCATTAATCAATTCTTTAATCCGTGGCATCTGCTCGCGTGCAGCTCTTTCGCCTCTTACTATTATTGTATCAATCAGATCGGTATCGAAGTCAAGTGCTGTTATGCCTTTCAAGTCCGGATTGATTACTATATCTGCTTGCTGTGTATTGGCGTTATGCTTTTCAGACTCCAGTCTTCCCACAAGTCCTCTCAGTATGCTTGTAATAGATTGATTGTAGTCGTGCTCGGTTTCTCCTATTTGCTTTAGATCCACACCAATTGTCATGTTGGCACCCATCTCTAATGCCACATCCACAGGAAAGTTGTTGATTACTCCTCCATCCACGCATCTCATATTTTTGTATTCAACAGGCGAAAATATCCCGGGTATGGCCATGCTGGTCAGCATTGCTTTAGCCAGATGACCATGGTCAATAACTACCTCCTGAGCCGAGTTAAGGTCATAAGCCACGCAGGCAAAGGGTATTGGCAGGTTTGCAAAATTGATGCTGTCAGCATATTCTGCTGTCATCCCACAAAAGATGTTTAGAATATTGTTACCCCTGACCAGGCCCGCCGGAAGTGCCAGTCTTTTGTTGTTGCTGCTTATATTCATTTCTATTATGTGCTTTTCCTCAAAGTCTTGCTTAAATCTCGACTTCAATCGGCGGTCAATGTCATCGGTGAGCAGCATACTCCAATCCTGTCTTTTGGCAAAATCCTCGATTTCATCGGGACTGTATCCCACAGAATATAGTGCACCAATAATGTTGCCCATGCTGGTACCTGATATCAATGATATCGGAATGTTTTCTTCCTCAAAAACTTTTAGTACACCTATGTGAGCAAATCCCTTTGCTCCACCTCCGCTAAGGACAAGGCCTAGTTTTTGGTCATTGTTTTGGCTCAAAAGATTATGAATGTTAATATTTATCAGTGTGATGATAAATATTATTTTACAAATACTATATATACTATTTCTCATTATTCTGTAAGCGTTTGATGTAAGAATGCAAAAATAATAAATATTATATATTGTGTGGTTATTGTTGTATCAAGATATATAATAAAATAGGTTGCTGATTATTTCAACAACCTATTAATTTACTTGTCTATTGAATCATATCTAATCTGCCAAACTTCTCTTATAAGCCATAGTACCATACCATGTGACTACCACAAAACTGATAAACGGAAGTACAAATGAAGCATTTACAGCAGGGAATGAAGAACCTATTGTGCCCATATCAATGATGCTGGCCTGTAGGGGAGCTAGTATAGAGCCTCCAAGAATTGCCATGATAAGACCTGCTGCACCAAACTTTGCATCATCACCCATACCCTTAAGGGCAATTCCATAGATGGTTGGGAACATTAACGACATGCATGCCGATACTGCTACAAGACTGTATAAACCCCAAATGTTTTGAAGGAAAATAACTCCCAGTGTGAAAATAGCTGCAGCTATTCCAAAAGTGCGTAACATATTTCCCGGATTGAAAAACTTCATCAGGTATGTTGCCACAAATCGGCTCGAGGCAAATATTATCATTGCAACAATATTGTATCTTTGAGAAAGTACTTCGGCTGCTTGTTCTTCCATTCCCTGGGCCATAAAGATGCGGGTTCCATATTGAATAATGAAAGTCCAGCACATAATTTGCGCTCCCACATAGAAGAACTGAGCAATAACGCCCTGTCTATAATTGGGGATGGAGAAAATACGTTTGAGTCGCGAGGCAAACATCAAAGTTTTGTCTTCGTCAGCGTTGATTGGCATTTTTGCAAACAGGATAATCAGGAACATACCCAAAACAATAAGTCCAATCATCAGATATGGGGCAATCAGAATGGATAAATCCGATTGTTTCATAGCTTCAAACTGCATAGGAGAAAGTTCTGCTCTATCTGTGGTACTCATTGGGTCAAGCCTTGCCTGAATAAATCTCATTGCAACAAACATACCCATCAGCGAGCCAAGGGGATTGAAAGACTGAGCCAGATTGAGTCTTCGGGTTGCGTTTTCCTCAGGTCCCATGGTTAGTATGTAGGGGTTGGCACTTGTTTCGAGAAACGAGAGTCCGCACGTCAGAATAAAATAGGCTGCTAGAAATGGGTAGTAGTTGCCGGTCATTTTGGCCGGAAAGAACAAAAATGCACCCACTGCATATAATCCAAGTCCCAGTAAAATTCCTGCTTTGTATGAATATTTCTTTATAAATATTGCTGCAGGAAAAGCCATTGCAAAATATCCGCCATAGAATGCAAGCTGCACCAGGGCACCCTGTGTCACGCTCATTCTGAATATCTTTGAGAATGCCTTAACCATCGGGTTGGTGATGTCATTGGCAAACCCCCATAGGGCAAAACAGGCCGTGATAATGATAAACGGAGCTATATAATTGACGCCCTTATGTTTTAGAAGAGGTAATTTAGAAGTTTTCATGTTGTTTTGTTTTAATGCATGGGTTACTTTATTTTACTACACCCTTTTTCAAAATTACATTGGCGTATAGTGCACTCTCGCCTGTAGCTATCACTGCGAAAGAATTTTTAGCACGTTCATAAAACTCAAATCGCTCCAGGTGACCTATTGTATAATCTTCACCAGATTGGTCGAGTATATTGCCATATTCCTCCCATATCTCCGGCACGTAATTGTCACCTGCAACCACTTCCATCAGATACACCTGCTTTTCGGCATATGAGTCTAATGGAAACAGCTCCATAATAGCTTCGAGTATATCAGTACCCGACAATCCGTCGGCACGCACTACGTTGTCTGAGATTGACTCACTTGGAAAATTGCCATCGGCAATAACAATTTCATCACCATGTCCCATTTCCATCAAAACTTTTACAAGTTGAGGCGATAATATTTTAGGTATTTTTTTTAGCATATCTGTTTTAGGTTTAAAGGAGCACTCAGTTTACAGCCGAAAGGAGTGCCTGTCGGCTGTAAAATAATGAGTGTCCATTGTCAGAGAAGTAGAGTTTATTTGTAAATCGGACCGAAGTTTTCGCAAGCTCTGTAGTCACTTCCTTCCTTGTCCATTCCGAATGCATTCCAGGCAGCCGGGCGGAATATTTCGTTTTCATCCATGTTGTGCATACTTACGGGTATGCGAAGTATGGAGGCAAGGGTGATTAAGTCTTGTCCGATATGTCCGTAGCTGATGGCTCCATGATTGGCTCCCCAGTTATTCATCACAGAATATACATCTTTAAAAGCAGGTTTGTCAGTCAGTCGGGGAACAAACCAGGTAGTTGGCCATGTTTTGTCTGTTCGCTGATCTAAGATAGTGTGCACCTCATTATCTATTTCCACAGTCCATCCTTCTGCTATTTGAAGTGCAGGGCCAAGGCCTTTTATGATGTTGATGCGACACATTGTAACAGGCATGCCACCTTCCGACAAGAAGTTGGATGAATAACCGCCGCCGCGGAAGTAATCTCTGTTTGCAGGATACCATGTTGTTGCAGCCAAACAATCTTCAACTTCATCTTGTGTAACTTCCCAGAATGGTTTCAGGGCCGGTTTGCCATCTTTGCGCTGCTTGCCCGTGCCGTCAAGGGTGGTGGAGCCTGAATTGATTAAATGGATAATACCATTTGCGGCTTTGCCGGTCAATTCCTTTCCCGTAACTCTCTTTACTGCTTCGGGGCTCCAGAAGGTTCTCACGTCAGAGAATATTTGTGCAGTGTTGGTCATCAGGTGTCCAAAAAGCATCGAAACAGCGTTCAAAGTGTCATTTTCTGTTGCAAAGGTATAAGCCTCTCTGATACCGTTCCAGTCGAACGAACTGTTTAGAATAGCTTCCGGGAAGTCGGCGTTGGGCAAATAGTCTGTCCATTGGCGTTGCCCCTGGAAACCTGCTGCGATAGCATTGTGTCCTAATGCTTCTTCTGCAAATCCCATCTCTTTAAGCTTTGGATTGCCCTGCATCAGGTCGCGCATTATAATGGTCATTTTCACCACAAACTCCCAATCGGCATCTTTGCCTGCTCTGTCTTTTTTCTTTGCCTCAATATTAAAGTCGGTGCCTTCGTTGGGTTTGCAATATTTTTCTGTCCATGCCATAGCTTTTACAAACTCATCCTGGTCGTATATTTTCTCGTCAATGCGTCTTAGAATTTCAATCATATCAACCTGCTCTGTGCGCATGCCAAAATATTCCTGGAAGAAGTCTGCATTGGCTATAGAGCCCGCTATGCCCATCGATACATTACCTATTGAGAGATATGACTTGCCTCTCATTGTGGCAACGGCCTGAGCTGCACGTGCAAAACGCAAAAGCTTTTCAGCTACATCGCCGGGGATTGTATTGTCGTCCAGATCCTGGACTTCTCTGCCATAAATACCAAATGCGGGTAATCCTTTTTGTGCATGTCCTGCCAAAACAGCTGCAAGATATACTGCTCCCGGACGCTCTGTGCCATTAAAACCCCACACAGCTTTTGGATAATGAGGATTCATGTCCATTGTTTCCGAGCCGTAGCACCAGCATGATGTAACGGTGATAGTTGCTCCCACACCTTCGCGCTCAAACTTGGCAGCGCACGCCGCACTTTCTGCTACTCTGCCTATAGTAGAGTCCGCAATAACACATTCAACTGGACTGCCATCACCGTTTTTAAGATTCGAGCTAATAAGGTTAGCCACTGCTTGTGCAAGATTCATTGTTTTTTCCTCAAGGCTTTCTCTTACGCCTCCCTGACGCCCGTCAATCGTTGGGCGGATACCGATTTTTGGATATTTGCTCATTTTATTACTTTGTTTTAGGTTGTTATATATATGTTTTTAAAAAGAATTCCTTTTGATTATTTTTGTTTCAAGATAAGTTTCAACCGGCTCGTTGTTTAAAATAAAATCGACTATTTCGCAACCCATCTTTTTCCAATCAACTCCGATACTTGAAATGCCTTTTTCTATTATTTCATAGATTGGATTCTCGTTATATGCCAATAATCCATAATCTTCTCCCATTTTCATATCATTCAATCTGCATTCTTTGATAATATTTACGATATCAGTTTGCTTTACGACAATATAACAAGCTGAGCGTTGGATTGTACCATTAGTGTCTGCTTGAATCTCATAATCGATATTGTTGTCGTTGCAAAATTTGATAAAATAGTCTTTACTGCTTTGCGGGTGCTTGTACTGTTTGTTTAGTACATATATTAATTTGTTATATTTAGAAAACTCCTCTTTGTATTCAAGCAATGCGTTATAAAAACTATTATCAAAGTCTTGGCAAACATAAGAGTATCCATCTTTGTCAAACTTGCCAAAATCAATAAGCAGCAGCTGGTTCTTTGATATTTTATTTAATGAACTTGAGAATTTTTCATTGTCATAGTTCATGACAATGTACTTTCCGTATCGTCCATATGACTCTTTGACGATAGTGTCGAAAAGCTTTTTGTTGTATTGGTGAAACCAAAGATCTATTTTATATTCTTCCGGCAGTTTCTTTAATATTGTATTATAGAGAGCCTCTTTGAATGGAGAATATTCATCCAGCAAAAGTAGAATATTTGAAGAGTGGTTGCTGACAAAATAGTTTTTGCCGTGTATAGAATCTATCAACCCCTTATCTTTAAGATTAAGCAAAGCTTTAAAAACAGTATCTCGTGAAATATTATGCTGTTTGCTTAAACTATTTATAGATGGCAGGCTATCTCCAACCTTTAAAGTCTGATTTGATATCGCTGTTTCAATCAAATCAGTTAGTTGTGCTACTTTCGTTGTATTATTACTAAACTTATACTCCATAACATTGCTGTGCTGTACTGTGCTGAACAGAGCAATGGCAAAAGTAATTGAATGAAAAAACGCAAACAATTATTTAGATATGTTATAGAGCATCATGATATGTATGTTGGTCACAAAAAAGCCGTCTGCTCTCTTCACAGAGACCGGACGGCATGGAAAATCAAAAAGTCATATAAGAAATAGAACTAATTTTTGTGGTTTAATTTATTTAATAGTAATCATTCTCCGAGGCCACCAAAACAGGTGTCTCATATATTATTGAGTTTACAGTTGCGCCGTTGTATCTGTAAACTTCTTTGTATCTGTTTTCTTTAACGGTGTTACCGTCATATTCTTTGACAACAACTTCTATATTGACTGAGTCAACATCACTTCTTCTGAATGGCTTCAGGTTGAAACAAGCAAGTCCCTCAAACAGATATTGTGATTGACTGTTGTATGAGTTGTGTCTGAACTCAAGCTCCACAAATTCATTTCCGTCAGCGTCAGTTTTAGTTGTGTTGTTTACCAAGTTTATTGCATGTGGTCTGGCACCACCATAGTTAAACATAAAGCCGACATTCATAAAGTCATTGGCAACCCATATATTATTAATCTTTACGGGGTCGTTGCCAATGCTGTCAGCGTTTGAAGTTGTAAGATCGATTACATTTTTTGTGAGAACATTCCAAATGTCATTTACCTTAACCAGGTGATCATATTCTGCATATTGGTCAGACAAAATAGTGTAGTTTACAAATACGCGTTGATTATCTTTTGGTATGTACCTCACATCAGACGCTGAGGGGTAAAGAACCTTACCATTGTCAAGAGTTAGCGAATAACTATTGTCACTGATTTTGTTTACAGTTGCAATGCTAATTCTAAATGCTCCTAATGAATAACCATCACTTTTACTGCAAGACACTGTTGCAAGTAAAATTACGAACATGCTAAATTGTAATACTTTACGTTTCATCTTCTGTTACATTTGTTTTTTGCGTTTCACTTCTAATTTGGAGTTCCGAATTTTTGTATTCTTGCCAGGTCATAGAAATATTTAGGCACACAGAACTCCCTTTCATACTTATAAGATGAAAAACAATAAAAAACGTTGCGTAGGAAGTAAAGTTTTTTTCGGTTTTCACAAAGCTTAACCTTTGGGGTATAGTTTGTCGATTAAATCCTGCCTGTTCAGCCTTTTCAGTTCGGCAATTATTTTCCCTTTGTTCTTTCTGTCATACCAAAAGAAGAATTGATGTTGTCTCATCTTTTGAGCATTGGTTTTGGCAGTATAAACCTTCTCGAGAGTATAGGGATGATAGCCGGTATAATATATTTCAGTAGCCAGTGTCATTGGCGATGGGGTGAAGTCCTGAATTTGCTCCAGTTTGAAGTTTAGATTCTTGGTAATAGCTGCCAGCTCTGCCATATCCTCTTCGGTACAAGCAGGGTGAGAAGATATGAAGTATGGTATTAGTTGCTGATTGAGATTCTCTTCAGCATTTAGTTTGTCGAATGTTCGTTTGAATTGATGAAACTGAGCGAAGGAAGGCTTGCGCATCAGGTTGAGCGTTGCATCGGATGTGTGCTCGGGGGCAACTTTCAGTCGTCCCGACACATGATTTGTAATCAACTCTCTTGTATATTCCTCTGCAGCTTTGTTTATCTTTGGGTTTTTGCTTTTGTGTTGCAGCATATCATAGCGTACGCCACTACTCACGAAAGACTTTTTCACTCCCGGCAGTGCATCCACTGAGCGATAAATGTCGAGCATGGGGGTGTGGTCTGTGTTTAGATTAAAGCACACTTTTGGAAAAATACATGAGGGTCTCTTGCATTTCTCACAAATAGATAAATCTTCGCCCTGCATTTTATACATATTGGCTGAGGGTCCGCCAAGGTCATTAATATATCCTTTGAAGTCGGGCATTTCTGTTATCTTACGTGCCTCATCCATTATAGACCTCTTAGAACGCGAGGCAATAAATTTCCCCTGATGTGCCGAAATGGTACAAAATGCACATCCGCCAAAGCATCCCCGATGCATATTGATTGAGAATTTAATCATCTCGAATGCCGAAATATGTTTGTCTTTATATTTTGGATGTGGAAGGCGAGTGTAGGGCAAGTCGAAAGATGCATCAATCTCCGATTCTGTCATAGGAGGAAAAGGAGGATTGACAACCAGTGTCTTGTTGTCTACGTTTTGAAGGATACGGGCAGCTGTCATTCTGTTGGATTGAGTTTCTACCTCCTTAAAGTTCTTGGCCTGCTTTAGTTTGTCTTTCAGACACTCCTCGTGCGAGAATAATGTAATTTCTTCTTTGAAAGTATTTTCAGGCACTTTGTTTTGAGGAGTTAGAAATGCAGTTTGAGGAATATCGGTAATCTCTCTGATGTTCTTTCCTGCTTCCATTTCTTTTACAAGCTGCTTCAGGGGTTGTTCTCCCATACCGTATAGTAGCATGTCGGCACCTGTATCGGCAAGAATACTTTTGTGCAGCGTATCGCTCCAATAGTCATAATGAGTGATGCGGCGAAGCGAGCCTTCTACTCCTCCAATTACTACGGGAATGTCGGGGTACAGTTCTTTTAGAATATTAGAATAGACTGTCAGCGCACGATCGGGGCGCATGTCCGAACGTCCGTCAGGGGTGTAAGCATCTTTAGAGCGAAGTCTCTTGTTGGCTGTATAATGATTAATCATTGAGTCCATCACACCTGCCGTAACGGCAAAGAAGAGTCTTGGAATACCCAGCTTTTTAAAATCGCGCAAGTCATCACGCCAGTTTGGTTGTGGGACGATAGCGACCCTTAGTCCTTCACTTTCGAGCAATCTGCCAATTACGGCTGTGCCAAATGAGGGATGGTCGATGTAGGCATCTCCCGAAAAGAGAATTACATCCACATAGTCCCAGCCACGCAGCTTCATTTCTTTCAGCGTAGTGGGCAACCAGTCTGTGAGATTTTTTCTACGCATTTGATGCTGTGCTGCTGTTTTGTTTATTTATTTCACTGTTCAGCTCTATAGATCTGCCGACAGCAAGGTGAATATTATCGCATATATTTTCTTTTCCTACAATTTCTACAATTTTGCTCTTTTCGAGTTTTTCTCTAACTGTAGGACTTACTCCAGAAAGAATAATTTGTATTTTTTCTTTCCGTGAGTTCTTACACAAGTTTTCCAGATTGTTGAGACCTGTTGCATCTATAAATGGCACTTTTCTCATTCTAATAATACGGATGTCCGGTTTTTTGCCTAATCCACGCATGATATCGTCAAACTTATTGGCTACGCCAAAGAAGAACGGGCCATCAATCTCATAAACTTCTACGTTGTTGGGCAATTCCAGCACTTCATCTTCCAGATTTCCGGAGTGAGATTCAATTTCTTTCGACAGATCTACCTGTCCGGTAGTCACCGACACTTGTGTGCTCTTTGAAATACGGTTGATGAATATAAATACAGCAAGTATCAGTCCCACCTCAATAGCGATGGTGAGGTCGAATACTACCGTGAGTAAGAAAGTGGTGAGCAGGATGGCAAGAGTGCCGCGCGACTGTTTGGCAAGCAGCTTAAAAGAGCGCCACTCGCTCATGTTGTACGCTACTACCACCAGCACCCCGGCAAGGCAAGCCATTGGGATATGCTTGGTTAGATCGCCAAGGAATAGCAGAATGAGCAGCAATACTATAGCGTGGATAATGCCTGCTACGGGTGTTCGTCCGCCGTTGTTTATATTTGTTGCAGTTCGTGCGATAGCTCCTGTTGCAGGAATTCCACCAAAGAAAGGAACTATAATATTGGCAGCTCCTTGTGCAATGAGTTCTATATTAGAGTTGTGTTTTGTACCAATCATTCCATCGGCAACTGTGGCTGACAGTAGCGATTCAATTGCTCCCAGCATGGCGATGGTGAAAGCGGATGGAAACAGCACTCTGATACTTTCAAGACTGAAACCAATTGGTTCAACTTTAGGTAGCTGACTGTTTATAATGAAACGGTCACCAATTGTCTCGATACCTTCGACATTCATAAAGTTGCGCAATATATAGGCAACCAGAGTCATCACAACTATGGCAATCAATGAACCGGGCATCTTTTTAGAAAACCTGGGCGTAATAAATATAATGACCACACTTAGAATTCCGATTGCGGTAGCAATCCAATTGATGGTTGTGAAGTTTTGAAAATAAACCAGCCATTTAGCAAAAAAATCGGAGGGAACTTGTTCTATCGAGAGTCCAAACAAGTCTTTTATCTGTGTGGAAAAAATTGTAAGCGCAATACCGCTGGTGAATCCCACAATAATGGGGTAGGGCATAAACTTTATGACGCTGCCAAGCTTCAATACTCCCATCAGCACAAGCATAATACCGGCTATAACGGTGGCAATGGCAAGTCCCGTGACTCCATATTGCTCTACTATACCATAAACAATAACGATAAAGGCCCCCGTGGGTCCACCAATCTGAACATTACTACCTCCAAGAAAAGAAATAATAAAACCGGCGATGATAGCCGTGACTATACCTTTTTCGGGAGTAACTCCTGATGAAATACCAAATGCAATTGCCAGGGGAAGGGCTACGATGCCCACTATGAGACCCGCCATTAAGTCGGCAATAAACTTCTCTTTGTTGTAGTTTTTGAGTGATACAAAAAGGGCGGGCTTAAAATCTTCTAGTACTTTTTTATACATTCAAACGATTGAATTAATTGGCTGCAAAAGTAGTACATTTTAGCCTAATAATGAAATGGCTGAGTATGATTATTGAAATCATCCCAACTATGTAATCGCGATAATATAAATAAAAAAAAGGGGAAAGGCAAATGTTTTATACAGCTCCTTGCTCAACAAGCACACAAACGCGCTCAGTGACACGGTCTTCGCCGTAAGGGTTGTATCGTTTTTTGAGACTGTTGCCAAACATGCTGGCAAACAAATTGTAGGTCACCGCTTTAAACGATCCCATGAATGCATCTACAATATGATATGAGGAGGAATTGGTCTCTCGGTCCACCAGTTTAATCAATAATTGTCCTTGAGAACGTGTCAGTTTGCTCATCTTGGGTTTGTATTCATCGTAAAGGTACTTTTCCATCTGGTTAAGGTGCTTCTGACGTGCTTTGTCGTCGGGCAGAGATTCCATATATTCATATGTTTCGGTGATTATATTTGCAATCTCCTTGGCATAAGGTAGTGTTCTTTTCACATCTCTGACCAGCCTTGTATAGGCTATTTTTTCTTTGTTGGTAGAAAATGTGAGGGGAGAATATTTGACGAAGTCTCTGAGACCCATACAAGCTACAGTGTCGCCATCTAGTACTACTGCAGGATACACGTTGGGCATCAGGAAAATATTACTCCTCGGTTGGTCGGGCGTAGTATTAACCGCGTAAAAGTCTTGTGCATTTGCTTTAGCAATGAAAACAAGACTCAAAAAAAGCAATATATTGAACTGTTTTCTCATAATTACATGACAAAAATAGCATTATTGTTCATTCTTGCAATATAGAATGTGGTTAAGTGTAGTTAATCTACCCATTTGTTTATACATTGTTAAGTATATAAACAGTTATCAAACGCAGTTGTTTATAGTTTTTCTGCAAAAAAAACAACTTTTTGCCGATTTACACATCAATTTGAATTATCTTTGAATATATATTAATCTAAAAGCATATGAGTTATATTCATTTGGGAGATCTGGTGCACAATCAGGCTCGAAAGTATAAAAATAAAACGGCACTCAAGTTTATAAATTTTGAGGGAAAGTGGAACAGTATTTCTTGGAGGGAGTTTTCTGATAAGATAATGAAAGCTGCCCAGGCAATGGCGGATATGAATATTGAGCCTAATGAAAATATAGGTATATATTCACAAAACATGTCGAAGTATTTGATTACAGACTTTGCGGCTTATGCCAATCGAGCCGTCATGGTACCAATGTATGCCACTTCATCGCCGCAGCAGGTTGAGTATATTGTTAAGGATGCTGCCGTGAAAATACTTTTTGTGGGTGAGCAGTTTCAGTACAACAATGCCTACAAAGTGCAAAAAGAAAGTGATGTGCTGAAAAAAATTATTGTTTTTGATAATAATGTGGTGCTTAAGCCCGATGACAAAACATCAATATATTTTGACGACTTTATCACCACGGGCGACAACTCAGAATCGCTGGCACTGGTCAACTCGCGACTGCTTCATCTCAAAGGGAGCGATCTGGCAACCATAATATATACATCCGGCACAACGGGAGAGCCTAAGGGAGTTATGCTTACGCATGACAATTATGCACAGGCATGTAAGATTCACGATATGAGATTACAGAAGTTGTCAGACAAAGATTTGTCGATGTGCTTTTTGCCCTTGACTCATATATTCGAAAAAGCCTGGACTTATTATTGTCTTTACAAAGGAATAACAGTTGCAATTAATCGCGACCCGACCAAAATTCAAGAAACTATAAAGCAGATTAGACCTACGCTGATGAGTAATGTGCCCAGATATTGGGAGAAAGTGTACGAAGGTATTCAGGAGCAGATTGAAACAGCGAGTGGGGTGCTAAAATGGCTTTTCAATGATAGTGTGAAAACCGGACGCAAATACAACCTGGACTATAAAAACAAGGGATTGAAAGCACCATTGAGAACGCAAATCAAGTTTCATCTTTACAGACTCACTGTTTTTAATCTTATTAAGCGAATTGTGGGAATTGACAGAGGAAATTTTTTCCCTGTGGCAGGAGCGCCACTTTCTGACAAGATTAATGAGTTTATGCAATCTATCGATGTTCACATTATATATGGTTACGGGCTGTCGGAGACAACTGCCACAGTGAGTTGTTTCTTAGACAAGGGCTTCACTATCGGTACTGTTGGTGCAGTAATGCCCGAAGTGGAAGTGAGGATAGGTGATGATAATGAGATTCTGATTAAGGGCGACACGGTTATGAAGGGGTATTACAATAAACCTGAAATCACTGCTGAGGCTTTCACTGAGGATGGGTTTTTCAGGACCGGCGATGCGGGTTTTCTAACCGAAAATAATGAAATAGTTCTCACAGAGCGTATCAAGGACCTTTACAAAACCTCCAACGGTAAATACATAGCTCCGCAGATGATTGAAACACGTATGACCGAGGATAAATTTATAGATCAGATTGCGGTGATAGGCGACGAACGTAAGTTTGTGAGTGCGCTGATTGTGCCCAACTTTCAAAAATTGCGCGAATATGCAGATGAACACAATATTGCATATAGCTCCAATGAAGATTTGACTGCCAGCAAAGAGTTGAGAGATTATGTCTTTGGGCGAATAGAACTAATGCAGGCACAGTTCACAAACTATGAGAAGATAAAAAGAATTGCTCTTCTACCCAATCCCTTTACTCTGGAGGCTGGCGAGCTTACCAACACTCTAAAGCTTCGCCGAAAGATTATTCTGGAGCATTATGCAGATGTGATTGATAAGATTTACGAATAGATATATTATGTGACACTGTTTGGTACACTAATTAAGCATTAATCAAAAAGAGTTTGACAATGAAGTCAAACTCTTTTTGCATAAACCTATCTCTCTACTGCGGTAAATGAAACTATAATGCATTCTTCGTAAATGGAAATCATAGATAAACAACCAAAAAACAATGCAAAATAATAAATCGTTTAGAGTCGGACAAATTGTATGAAGAGTAAATATTATTTTTCAAAGTATATCCCATTAACTAAAAATGAAAATTGTACTGTTAAAATGGCAATGTATAAGTATGAGGTCGTTATAAGCACCACAATTCATAACTTATAACTTTATAATTGATAATTTTCTTTTGTATCTTTGTGTCGCTTTTAAAAAAACAATATAAAATGGATTACAATTTCGGAGAAATAGAGAAAAAATGGCAACAATATTGGGTTGACCATAAAACATATAAAGTAGGTGAGGATAACTCAAAACCAAAATACTATGTGCTTGATATGTTCCCTTACCCATCAGGCGCAGGGCTGCATGTGGGGCATCCGCTTGGATATATAGCGTCAGATATTTTTTCGAGATTCAAGCGCTTGCAAGGTTTCAATGTGTTGCACCCAATGGGCTATGATGCCTATGGATTGCCGGCAGAGCAGTACGCTATACAAACAGGGCAACACCCGGATATTACTACCCGAGAAAACATTGCCCGATATCGTGAGCAGCTTGACAAAATAGGATTTTCGTATGATTGGGAACGCGAAGTGCAAACTTGCGATCCTGTATATTATAAATGGACTCAGTGGGCATTTATTCAGATGTTCAATTCTTACTATTGCAACAAGGAGAATAAGGCTAAGCCAATTGAGGAACTGATTGCGTGGTTTGAAAAGCAGGGTACAGAAGGGCTTGATGTTGCCCATACCGAAGAGATGGAGTTTACTGCTGCTGATTGGAAAAGCAAAATTGAGAAAGAACAACAAGAAATATTACTCAACTATCGCATTGCCTATTTGGGCGACACGATGGTGAACTGGTGTCCGCAGCTGGGCACTGTGCTTGCCAATGACGAGGTGAGCGAAGGCTTGTCGATTCGCGGAGGATATCCGGTGGTACAAAAAAAGATGCGCCAGTGGCAGCTGCGGGTTTCAGCCTATGCACCGCGACTGCTTGAGAGTCTGGACACACTTGAATGGACTGACTCTTTAAAAGAGACTCAAAAAAATTGGATTGGCAAATCGGTGGGTGCCGAAATGAAGTTTGAGGCACAAAACGGTGTTGAGTTTGATATCTTTACAACACGTGCCGACACTATCTTTGGTGTAACCTTTATGGTGCTTGCGCCAGAAAGTGAGCTGGTTGACTTGCTTACCACATCCGGTCAGCGCAGCGAGGTGGATGCATATGTGGAAAAGACAAAAAAGAAAACAGAGCGCGAACGCATGACCGACAAGTCGGTAACAGGTGTTTTCTCCGGTTCGTATGCCAAGCATCCATTCACAGGTGAGCCGCTGCCTATTTGGATTTCAGATTATGTGTTGGCAGGATATGGCACAGGTGCTATTATGGCTGTGCCCGCTCACGATAGTCGCGACTATGCTTTTGCACGTCACTTTGATCTTCCTATTATACCGCTTATCGAAGGTTGCGACGTGTCGGAAGAGAGTTTTGATGCCAAAGAGGGAATCATGATTAACTCTGACTTCCTTAACGGGCTGACAGTTGCCGAAGCTATTCAGAAAGCTGCCGATGAGATGGAGGCACGTGGATTGGGCTTTAGAAAAGTGAATTACCGATTGCGAGATGCTATTTTTTCACGTCAAAGATATTGGGGCGAGCCGTTCCCAATCTATTATAAAGATGGTATGCCTTACACCATTGATGAGGCCGACCTGCCCCTTGAGTTGCCCGAGGTTGACAAGTTCTTGCCAACCGAGAAAGGTGAGCCTCCATTGGGGCGTGCCAAAAACTGGACTTACACACCGCAGGGTGAAAATGCTGAATATCCTTTGGAGTTGAGCACCATGCCGGGCTTTGCCGGTTCGTCGGCTTACTACCTGCGCTATATGGATCCCAAAAACGAAGATGCTTTGGTGTCGGAAGAGGCAAACAGCTATTGGCGCAATGTTGATTTGTATATCGGAGGTACTGAGCATGCCACAGGGCACTTGATATACAGCCGATTCTGGAATAAGTTTTTGTATGACATAGGTGTTTCATGCGAGCAGGAGCCATTCAAAAAGTTGGTCAATCAGGGCATGATTCAGGGAAGGAGCAACTTTGTGTATCGTATCAAAGATACTAATACCTTTGTTTCGCTTAATCTGAAAGATCAGTACGATGTTACTCCCATTCATGTGGATGTAAATATTGTGCACAATGATGTGCTTGATATAGAAGCTTTCAAGAACTGGAATCCTGAATATAAGACTGCCGAGTTTGTGCTTGAAGATGGCAAATATGTGTGTGGATGGGCTATAGAGAAGATGTCGAAGTCGATGTTTAATGTGGTAAACCCAGATGATATTGTTGAACAATACGGAGCCGACACGTTGCGTCTGTATGAAATGTTCCTCGGTCCGCTGGAGCAGTCCAAGCCATGGGATACAAATGGTATTGATGGTGTTCACCGCTTCCTGCGTCGTTCGTGGAATCTGTTTTATAAAAATGGAGAATTGGATCTATCAGATGATGCACCTACAAAAGATGAACTAAAGTCGCTTCACAAACTGATTAAGAAAGTGTCTTATGATATTGAGCATTTTTCATTCAATACTTCTATATCGGCATTTATGATTTGTGTGAATGAACTGACCACAATGAAAACCAACAACAGACAGATTCTCAATGATTTTGTAATATGTCTTGCTCCCTTTGCACCTCATATTTCGGAAGAACTGTGGCAAGAGGCGTTGGGCAAGGAAGGTTCTGTGAGTGATGCTCAGTGGCCGGAGCTTAATGAGGAGTATCTCAAAGAGGATGCTTTCCCTTATGCTATATCATTTAATGGCAAAGCCAGATTTACTCTCGAATTCCCAGCTGAAGCATCACGTGAAGAGATTGAGAAGGCTGCTCTTGAACACCCTAATTCAGCAAGATGGATGGATGGCAAAACTCCGAAAAAAGTAATTGTTGTACCCAGAAAAATTGTAAATATTGTAATATAAAATGACACCAAAGCGCCCAAATTATCAATTAAAGTCGTTTTACTGGAAAGATTATCTGATGATTATACTGGGTACTTTTATGTACTCTGTGGGTATTACCCAGTTCATCATGCCACACAAGTTTGTTACCGGGGGATTGGCTGGTGTGGGTGTGTTGCTCAATTATGCAATTTCAATACCTGTGTCGCTCACAATATTAATAATCAATGTTATATTGATTATTATTGCATGGCGTATTCTGGGTTCTCAATTCCTGGCAAAGACTATTGCCGGTGTCATTTGTCTTTCTTCTTTTATTGGTATGTTTGAGGCACTCAATCTACAGGCCATAATGGAGAGTGAGCCGCTCATTGCCGGTATGATTGGAGCGTTGTTATGTGGCTCTGGTATAGGATTAGTATTTTCCGTAAATGGCAGTACCGGTGGTACGGATATAATCATCATGATAGTGAACAAGTATCGCAACTTTACACCCGGGCGTACAATGCTTATTATTGATGTGTTGATAGTTAGCACTTCATTCTTTATTTTCCAGAGTGTTGAAACTATAATCTATGGGTTTATTATTATAGCCATTATGACCACCACCATTGATTATGTTATTAATGGTGTGCGTCAGTCGGTTCAGTTTTTTATTTTCTCAAGAGAGTATGACCAGATTGCTGATGAAATCACGAGACAGCTACATAGGGGTTGCACTGTGCTTGATGGTGTAGGATGGTACTCTCAGCAATCGGTTAAAGTGCTGGTTGTTATGGCAAAGAGAACCGAATCTGTATCTATATTCAGAATCGTAAAAGGGATTGATGATAATGCATTTATTAGTCAATCGTCTGTGATTGGTGTTTATGGTGAGGGCTTTGATAGGATAAGGATTAAATAAAACATATTTCAAATAAAGTAAAAATAATGAGGCTGTCTCA
>CAYFUQ010000040.1:0-21006 GCA_964346415.1 uncultured Proteiniphilum sp. | reverse complement strand
ATCAAATAATTACAAATATGAATCGGCAAAATTTGATTTTTGTCGGTTAGTAGTGATAATCTATATATGTATTGCAATATTAACCTGTGTAGGTTTGGATGTGTAATAGGGGTTTACAAAATATATGCAATGTAGATATGTGAATTCGGTGTTATAGACAATAAGAGTGTGTGTATAGTGAAAATCTATCACGTTTATGCTGTATAGCATATAAATTGTATTATCTTTGTACTGATTTTAATGGCAAACGAGTTATTAAGAATCATTTTTAGGTTATCATTTACATATTAAAGATGGGTTTTTGAAAACTGTTGCCGGTAAATCAATAATTAAAAGAAAGGATTTATTATGAACAACAAAAATCAAACTAGAGAAGACATCTTAGCTCAAATCAAATATTTGGAGCAAAGTCTTCGCAGGGGCTCTGTTGCTTATCAAGCTACCAGAGTTAACAAAATTCATTCATTGAAATCAAGCTTACGTAATGCCTGCTGAAATAAAAGCGTAAGCACTACTAAGCATGTTGATTGAAAAACAATCAATAATGCTTTTTATAAGAAACTTAAATAATTAAAAATACAATCACAGGGCTGCCCGTAAGGAGCAGCCCTTTTTTTGTACCTTTATTTTCTTTACCAGCTTCCTCCTTTTCTGCCGCACACTTCTTTGAATGCACACCAGGTGCAGTTGTTTTCATTACTGGTTTGTGAGAATGGTACCTTGGAGTCGAAAATTTCTTCTATTACCTTGTTGAGGTGCTCTTTGAATTCCGGTTGCAGGATTGATGCATCGCTAACGGGATGCTTGTCGTATGTGATGTTTGTTTTATAGTTTTCATCAAAAATAGTTCTCAGATAATATATCTCGGGGGATATATTGGAGTCTTCGTTGTTGTAGAAAAGAGAATAAAACATCACTTGTAATATCTGATATGGGCGCTTGTTTTTTGAACTGTCGAAGAGTTGCTCAACAGATTTGAAACTTAGTTCTCCTTTACCCGATTTATAATCAATGATTCGCGTGCTATTCTCAGTTTGATCTATTCGGTCTATACTGCCTTTTACATTAACGGTTAGTTCGGGCGAAACATGATAGTGTGTCTTGAATCGATGTTCCGAATCTATGTAGAGAAAGGGTGCGTGAGTTTTGTCATATCGAAGTGTTTGTTTTACCAGGTCGCGCATCACTTCACCCACCAGATAGTAGTATCCTGTCAGTTTTCTGGTCTTGTCCTTTTCCTTGAACTGATGAATTGAGAATTGCTTTTCGATAATCTCTGTCAGCAGTTTGTCGTTTTTGATTAGCTCGTTGAGTGTGTCGGGGAGCACTGTCTTACCTTTATATCTGTCGTATATATTTTGTATTGAAGCGTGGAATATAGTTCCAAATATATTGCTCTCTACCGATTCGGTCACCTCTTCTTCTTCAGAGAGTCCTTCAACTGCAGAGAAGTAAAACTGCAATGGGCAGTTGATATAGTTGTTAATGTTTGAAGCAGAAAACGAGCCATCGCCGCCCGGCTTAAACTTTTCAAGTTTTTGCATTATTGCTTCATCTTTGATTACAGATATTGGTTTGGTGTCACGCGAACTAACGTCATATTGTACCACTCGTTCCCGGATATTGAACAGGTCGGAATATAGATATTTTAGCTGATAGTAGTATCGGCTCACCTCGCCCGACTGCATCTCTTCGGTTCTGGTGTCATATAACATATACACTCTTTTGGCTCTGCTTATCATTCTGTAGAAGTGATAGGCGTATGTGCTGTCCTGATGTTCGTAGGTGGGCATGTCGAATGCTTTTCGCAGAGTGTAGGGTACAAATGAGTTTGTGGGCTTCTTCAGAGGAAATACTCCCTCGTTCATCGACAGAATGATGAGGTTTTCGAAATCAATGGTTCGTGTTTCCAGAATTCCCATTACCTGTAAACCAGAAAGTGGCTCGCCGCTGAAGTTGACGCTGATGCTTAGTGATAGTTGTTTTAGTAGTCTGAAATAGGTTTCAACTGTCATGTCGGCTACTTCCGACAGGCTTTCCTGTAGTCGGGTTATCGATTTGTAATATTGAGTTATAAACTCTCGCTCCAGGTCGGTCGCCCTTGTGTTGTGGCTCTCTTCTTCATTCTCTTTTTTGTGCGAAGTGAGGCACTGGTACAGTGTTGAAAGTATTTGTTTGAGATACTCGGAGGCATCTCTCCAATCTTTGATGATTGTAAATATAGTTTTGAAGAAACTGTTTGTGTGAAGTTCTTCTTCGGTAAGCAAAATTCGATTGTTCGTTATGATATAGTTCTTCAATTGTGCGGAACTATCTTTCTCTACAAGCGCTGTGAGCGGATGATTGAGAATGGCAAGCACAAACTTGTAATAGACTGACATTTTGCCTTCCGACTCTCTTACATTGTTTTGTAGCGATGCTATTGCTGATATGAGGCTTGCCGCTGATGAGTTTTGAAGGCTATAGCCCATTGTGACATTAATTTTGTCAATCTCGTGCGGTATGGAATATAGCACCGGAAGCAGCAGTTGCTCGTCCGGTAGTATGACAGCGGTGTTTAACCCATCGTTGTGTTTCGAAATACTTTTCTCTTCAATTAGTTTGTTTAGAAGCTGATAGGCTGTTTTTGCCTGTCCCACTCCTGACGGTACGCCTATAAGTTCAATTTCTGTTTTTATGTTATCCGGAATGCTATTCTCTGTTTCATACTTAGACGGGAAAAGAGAAAGGTTGTCTTTTACCCAAAATGAAGCTCGGTTCTTGGGATCTTTAATCAGAGATGATTCGTAGTCCCAATAGAAGTCGGCAACTCCTTTGTCTTTGAGTATGCTGAGTACCTTGGTTTCTGTAGGTGTCATGGCGTTGAGTCCCACAAAGACCAGGTTTTCCAAGCTGTCTGTATCTATTGTGTGGTCTTTTATCTTTTCGGCCACATCTCTGAATACCATTCCCTCATATGCCAATCCTCTTTCGTGGAGTGTTTCCTTAAATGAGTTGTAAAGAGGTTCCAGCACCTCCCATGTTTCCAAAAACTCTTTTTTGGTGTCATTGTCATGATATGGTTTGAAATTTTCCCAAAATTGTCTGATGGCTTTCACCTGATCCTCTGTGAGATATGAGATATCATCGTCCATCGATTTTAGATTGTGGATATTTAGGAAGAGCTGTTTTGAATCGACAAGGTATTTGTCGATGTCTGAAAAGTCGCCCAGTAACATTTCACTCCAGTAAAGAAAATCGTCGAAGGATTCTTCTGCTCCTCTAATTTTGCTGTATTGTTGATAAAGCAATACTAATAATTCAATTTTGTCAGCTGTTTTATATTGTGATAATCCTTCGAAAAACTCCTGAATAGTTATCACATTGGGTGAAAACAGTGGTTTGCCTGCTATTTCCGAAAGATACTTCTGGAAAAATATTCCGGCACGGCGGTTTGGGAAAATAAAGGTGTGCTTGTAAAGATTGTTTTCAAATCGTGTGTAGAATGATTCGGCTATTTTGTATAGAAATGGTTTCATTACATAAAGATTGTTTACAACAAAAATAGAGATAATAATTGAATTTGTTTCGAGATATATAGATATAATGCCAAATTGAGGTTTTTGATTGCTGTTGTGAGCCTGTAATGTTCAATTTTGGAACATTACAAGATTAAGGTTTTGTGTGAATTGAGTGGCTTTAAAGTGAGGTTGATTGTAACGTTACGATTTAACTGTTTTGATTATAAGTTTTTTACATAATCTTTCACTTTTGAATATAAAAACATTATCTTTGCGCCTTGATGTAAGTAGCAATAAGTCCGTTTTCATGCCTTTGAGGGCGTATTTTTGTTAGTTATAATCAAGACCTATATTACACATCTATCTATCTATTATATGGTTAATCGAATAAAAATTAAGAAAGGGTTGCAAATTCCATTGGCAGGAAAGGCAGAGGAAGTACTCCGAGGCGAACTGTCGAGCGAATTTGTTCAAGTATGCCCTGAGGATTTTCAAGGGGTTGTTCCCAAATTGAAAGTCAAAGTGGATGATACCGTTAAAGCCGGTGAGCCATTGTTTTTCTCAAAGTCACACCCCGAAATGCTATTTGTGTCACCCGTTAGCGGGAAGGTAACCGAAATAAACCGCGGTGCCAAGAGACGTATCCTGAACATCACTGTGCAGGCTGACAAGCAAAACGAGTATGTGGACTTTGGAAAAAAAGATGTTGCAAAGCTATCTGCTGAAGAGATTAAACAAAGCTTGCTTGAAGCCGGTGTATGGTATGTAATCAAACAACGTCCTTACGACATTGTTGCAAACCCGGACAAGGCTCCGCGTGATATCTTTGTGACAGGATTCGATTCTTCTCCCCTGGCTCCGTCTTACGATTTTATTCTGGATGGACAGGAGGCTGACTTTGAAGCCGGAATGAGTGCTTTGACTAAGCTGACTCAGGGAAAGGTTTATCTTTCAGTTAGTCCGCAGACCAAAAGCAAAGCATTGCTAAATGCTAAGAACGTTGTGATTACAGAGTTCTGGGGTCCGCACCCGGCAGGCAATGTTGGTGTTCACATCAATCATCTTGCTCCTGTTAACAAGGGAGAAGTGGTTTGGACACTAAGTGCTTTGGATGTTTTGTTTATCGGAAGACTGTTCAATAAAGGTGTGGTTGATTTCACCCGAACTGTTGCATTGACAGGATCTGAAGTGAAACAGACCGGTTATTACAAAATGTTGGTTGGAACTGAACTTGCTAAGTTGTTCAAAGGGAATGTGTCTGATGACAAGAACCTGCGATACATTAGTGGAAACCCGCTGACAGGAACAAAAATTGAAGCCAACGGTGTATTGCGTGCAACTCATGCTCAGTTGACTGTTATTCCTGAAGGTGACGATGTTCACGAATTTATCGGATGGGCTTCTTTATCTCCCAAGCGTTACAGCTCGGGCAATACTTATCTGAGACTTAAAAAAGAGTACGAACTTGATGCCCGTATTTTGGGTGGTCCGCGTGCAATCATTGTTTCTAATGAGTACGAAAAAGTATTCCCAATGGATGTTATGCCTGAACAGCTTATCAAATCGATAATTGCATTTAATATCGATAAGATGGAAAGTCTGGGTATTTATGAAGTTGCTCCTGAAGATTTTGCACTTTGCGAATTTGTTGACACCTCCAAACTGGAATTGCAGCACATCGTGCGCACAGGATTGGATATGCTTCATAAAGAGGTAGAATAACAGTCTGGATTTAGCAAACAGAATTGAATTTAATTTTTAAACATACAAATAAATGTCGATAAGAAAATATCTCGATAAGATAAAACCTAATTTCGAGGAGGGAGGAAAATTTCATTGGCTTTATTCTACATATGACGCTTTTGAAACTTTCTTATATGTACCCAACACTACATCGAAATCGGGTGTACATATTCACGATGCCAGAGACTCCAAGAGAACAATGGTTATCGTTATACTTGCATTGATTCCAGCTCTTTTGATGGGTATGTATAATGTTGGTCACCAGCATTATCTTGCTCTGGGAATGGAGTCGGGATTGATTCAGAAATTCATTTACGGACTGTTGGCTGTGCTTCCGCAGATTGTGGTGGCTTATGTTGTAGGGCTCGGAATTGAATTTGCAATGGCTCAGGCCAGAAAGGTTGAGGTAGCTGAGGGATTCCTGGTTTCGGGTATGCTGATTCCGTTGATTGTTCCCGTTGATACGCCACTATGGATGATTGCAATTGCAACTGCTTTTGCAGTAGTATTTGCGAAAGAAGTATTTGGTGGTACAGGCTATAATATATTCAACGTGGCATTGATTACCCGTGCATTCCTTTTCTTTGCATATCCTACCAAAATGTCGGGCGACCAGGTTTGGGTTCGCACAGGCAAAACCTTTGGTATGGGTGGCGGTGAAGTAGTTGACGGATTCTCGGGAGCTACACCTCTGGGGCAGATGACTGTTACTGATGCTACTAGTTTTACAGACTTCACGTTTCACAATATCTTAGGCGAACCGCTTAAAGTGTGGGATATGTTTGTAGGTCTTATTCCCGGATCGGTGGGTGAGGTTTCTACACTGGCTATTCTGCTTGGTGCTGTGTTATTGATTATAACAGGCGTTGCGAGCTGGAAGATTATGACTTCGGTATTCCTTGGCGGAATTGGTACAGCGTTATTGCTGAATGCTTTAGCAGTGAATGCTGTAATGGCTATGCCGCCGCTATATCATGTATTGCTTGGAGGGTTTGCATTCGGAGCTGTATTTATGGCCACCGACCCTGTAACCGCTTCGCGAACAGAAAAAGGAAAGTGGATTTATGGTGCACTGATTGGTGTGCTGGCGGTATTGATACGCGTATTCAACCCGGGATATCCTGAGGGTATGATGCTCGCTATCTTGTTTATGAACGCATTTGCTCCGCTGATTGACTTTTACGTGGTTGACGCCAACGTGAAGAAACGTCAAAAACGTTTGGCTGCATCAAATGGTGTAAAACAATAGAAAGGAAAGATTATGAACAGAGAAAGTAGTTTATATACCATATTATACGCTTCGATAATGGTTGTTATTGTGGCGGTAGGATTGGCATTCACTCACCAGGTGTTGAATGAAAAGCAAATTGCCAATGTGAATATTGATAAGATGCAGCAGATTTTGCGCTCTTTGCGTGTTGATGCAAAGACAAATGAGGCTGAAGCTAAGTATGCTGAGCTGATAACAGACGCTTATCTTATAGATGACAATGGAGAACTGATAGCAGGTACTGAAGGACTTGGCACTGATGATGCGGCTTTTGCAACCGATATTTCATCAGGAGATGTTAAAGGTCTTCCTGTATTTGTAGCTGAGGTTGACGGTAAGAAGTTTTACGTTATTCCAATGACAGGTAAAGGATTATGGGGTCCTATCTGGGGCTATCTTTCTTTTGCCGAGGATGGCAGTAAGGTTTATGGGACCGACTTCGGACACGATAGTGAGACTCCCGGACTTGGTGCTGAAATTGCACTAAAAGGATTCCGCGTTCAATTTGAGAATAAGGATTTGCTGAAAAACGGAGAGTATAAATCTATTGCTGTTGTGAAATCGGGTCAAACCAGAACCGACAAAGACTATGTGGATGGTATCTCGGGTGGTACAATTACCAGCAAGGGAGTTGATGAAATGCTGTTTAACAGTGTGGGTAAATATAAAAACTTTTTGTTAAAATTAAATGCCGTCAACTAATCGGCATTCAATATAAAATATTATAAGTATGGCATTATTATCTGGAAAAGCTAAACAGGCTCTTTTGGGACCTTTAAATAAAAACAACCCCATTCTTGTACAGGTGTTGGGGATTTGTTCGGCATTAGCGGTAACTTCCAAGCTGGAACCCTCTGTTGTAATGGCTATTGCAGTTGTTATAGTAACGGCTTTTGCTAATGTTATTATCTCGCTTTTGAGAAAAACAATTCCGAGCCGAATCAGAATTATTGTACAGTTGGTAGTAGTAGCTGCTTTGGTTACTATTGTGAGTGAAATATTGAAAGCGTATGCTTACGATGTGAATAAACAGCTGTCTGTTTTCGTGGGGCTTATTGTTACAAACTGTATATTGATGGGACGTCTTGAAGCGTTTGCTTTGGGTAACGGTCCATGGCCTTCGTTCCTTGACGGAATTGGCAATGGCTTGGGTTATGGCTGGATATTGGTGGTAGTAGGATTCTTCCGTGAATTATTTGGTGCCGGCACATTGTTCGGATACCAGGTTGTGCCTCAGGTTTTTTACGATATGGGGTATGAAAACAATGGATTTGCTATTATTCCTCCCACAGCACTAATATTAATTGGAGTGATTATTTGGATTCAGCGCTCTAAATATACTGAACTCCAGGAAGAAAGCAATTAATAATTGGAAACTGAAAAGTTTTGGATAACTAACAAGAAAAATTAAAAATAAGAAATAAATATGGATGCAATAAGTCTGATTGTTCGATCAATATTTGTTGATAATATGGTGTTCGCATACTTTTTAGGTATGTGTTCATATCTGGCGGTATCAAAGAACGTTAAAACAGCTATGGGGTTGGGTATTGCAGTTACTTTTGTATTGGTGCTGACATTGCCACTGAACTATTTGCTTGAAAATTATGTACTAAAAGCCGGAGTGTTGAAATGGCTGGGACCTGAATTCGCATCGGTTGATATCAGTGTTTTTAGTTTGTTAATCTTTATTGCCGTGATTGCTTCATTTGTGCAGCTTGTGGAGATGGTTATAGAGAAGTTCTCACCGGGACTCTATAACTCACTTGGTATTTTCCTGCCACTAATTGCAGTTAACTGTGCAATCCTGGGGGGGTCTTTATTTATGCAACAGCGTGAATTTGCAAATGTGGGCATGGCCACTGCTTATGGATTTGGCTCCGGTATAGGATGGTTGTTGGCTATTATTGGAATGGCTGCCATCAGAGAAAAACTTGAATACTCTGATGTTCCAAAACCTCTAAAGGGACTGGGAATCACTTTTATAATCACAGCACTGATGGGTATCGGTTTTATGAGTTTCTCAGGAATTAATATTTAATCAGCTAACTAAGTCGTAAAAATAAAAAAGTAATATAATGAATGTGTTGTTAATGAGTGCAGGAAACTTGACCATCTTATCCAGTGTCGTTATCTTCTTATTGATAATTCTGATATTGGTGGTTGTAATCCTGATTGCAAAAGCTAAGCTGATGCCATCCGGAAATGTGAAGATAACCATTAATAAAGAACGTGATCTGGAAGTGGGTATGGGTAATACACTGCTCAATACGTTGCAAAATGATAATATCTTCTTGTCATCTGCCTGTGGTGGACAAGGTACCTGTGGCGAGTGCCGCTGTCAGGTTGTTTCGGGAGGAGGTTCAATTCTTCAAACTGAGATAGGACACTTTACACGCAAGGAAGTTCAGAACAACTGGCGTTTGAGCTGTCAGGTGAAAGTGAAAGAAGATATGGAGATAAAAATACCCGAAGAGGTATTTGGTGTTAAGGAGTGGGAGTGTGAAGTTGTTTCTAACAAGAACGTAGCTTCATTTATCAAAGAGTTTAAGGTCCGTCTGCCGGATGGACAACGTTTGGATTTCGAACCGGGTTCTTATGCTCAGATTAAGGTGCCTGCTTTCGGATCAATTCCTTTTACATCTTTCGATATTGACGAGAAGTATAAACCCGAATGGGATAAAAACAAGTTATGGGATTTAGTAGTTAGAAATGACGAAGATACCATACGTGCTTACTCTATGGCTAACTACCCCGCAGAAGGAGATGACATTATTACGCTAAACGTTCGTGTTGCCACACCACCGTTTGATCGCGCCAAAGGCGCATGGATGAATGTCAATCCCGGTATAGTTTCGTCATATATATTTAATCTCAAACCGGGCGACAAGGTTATGATGTCTGGTCCTTATGGTGAGTTCCACCCAATCTACAACAGCAAGCGTGAAATGCTTTGGGTAGGTGGTGGGGCAGGTATGGCACCATTGCGTGCACAAATCATGCACCTCACAAAAACATTGAAGACCACTGACCGCAAGTTGTCGTATTATTATGGAGCAAGAGCATTGCAGGAAGCTTTCTATCTTGATGACTTCTATCAGTTGGAGAAGGAATTCCCCAACTTCTCGTTCCATTTGGCGCTTGACCGTCCCGACCCTGCAGCTGATGAAGCAGGTGTTAAGTACACACCCGGATTTGTTCACCAGGTAATTCACGATACTTATCTTAAAGATCATGATGAGCCGGAAGAAATAGAATACTACATGTGTGGACCCGGTCCTATGGCTGATGCAGTTCAGCGTATGTTGGACGACCTGGGCGTAGCAAGAGAGATGATTATGTTTGACGATTTCGGTTGATTATTATTCGAGATTATAATATTCAAAATACTGCAAGCTTTAAAAGCTTGCAGTATTTTTTTTATATATGGCTAATGCTCTTTATGATAGTGTGCATAGGCAGTTTCATATCATTGATGTCGGGTTGTTAATCAGTTGTCCAAGATTTAATATCATATTGATAGGGTTTTCTTGAATATTTTTGTATTTTTGCCCTTTCAAAAACCAAACACTTCTACAGTTTGTATTTAGGTAATCACAGTTTGGTTTATAATTAAATTTTGTTTTGATGAGAAATAATCTTTTCAGTAAACTGACTCCCAAGGAGCCGAAGTTTTTCCCATTGTTGTCAGGATTGTCTGACGTTATTGTCGAGATTTCGGACTTGATGATTGAGTTTTTGACAAACTACCAGCCAGAAACCGCAGAGCAGTATTACAAAAAGGTAAAAGAGGTAGAGAGAAAAGGAGACAAGCTTGCAAACAAGATCTTTGATGAGCTAAATGTTTCTTTTATCACTCCGTTTGACAGAGAGGATATCAACGATCTGTCGGGGACAATGGATGACGTTAATGACTTTGTCAACAGTGCTGCAAAGCGTATTTATCTTTATCGTCCCGAAGTCATTCCACATGCTGCAACTGAACTTGCAAACTGCATCAAAGATATGGGCTTGTATATCAAGAAGTCTGTTGACGAGTTGAGCAACCTCAAAGATAAGGTGAAAGATATCAAACAGAATTGCAAAGAGCTTCACACTATCGAAAATAAGGCTGATGATATCTACGAAATGTTTTTGATTGATTTATTCAAAAACTGGAAAGATGCAGTTGAGATTATAAAAGTTAAGGAGATAGTTTATGAACTCGAGAAAGGTTCGGATGCTGCTGAAAGAGTAGGCAAGATTATCAAAAAAATAATAGTGAAGTATGCGTAATAACCACGCGTGCTTTTTTTATTTCCATATTTTTCCCATATAGTTATGACTTTATTGATTTCGGTAATCGTTCTGGCGCTTGTTTTTGACTTTATCAACGGGTTTCATGACGCTGCCAACTCCATAGCCACTGTGGTGACAACCAGAGTGCTTACTCCACTTCAGGCAGTTATTTGGGCTGCTTTTTTCAATTTCGTTGCTTTCTTTATTGCCAAATATGTAATTGGTGAATTTGGTATTGCCGACACGGTTTCCAAAACTGTTATTGAGACATATGTAACACTCCCAATCGTGTTTTCAGGATTGATAGCTGCCATCATCTGGAACTTGCTCACATGGTGGTTTGGTATTCCTTCATCATCGTCGCACACACTCATCGGAGCGTTCGCAGGAGCAGCAATTGCATCAGCCGGATTTATGTCAATTCATGCCGGCACCATCATTATTATAGCTTCATTTATTGTTCTTGCACCGCTAATAGGGCTGATTGCCAGTGTGTTGATATCAACATTGATTATGCACCTTTATCGTCGCGTTAATCCGTATAGGGCAAGCACCTCGTTCAAGCGGCTTCAACTAGTGTCATCTGCCCTGCTCAGCATAGGTCACGGCCTCAACGACTCGCAAAAGGTGATGGGAATTATTGCTGCGGCCATGATTGCCTACACATCAGCAAATACGAATGTTCCTGCCTGGTTGCAGTTAGACCACATTAGCAATATTCCCGACTGGGTGCCATTGTCCTGTTTCACGGTTATTGCACTGGGGACTCTAAGTGGTGGCTGGAAGATTATCAAAACAATGGGTAGCGGTATTACCAAGATTACGCCCCTTGAAGGATTTGCCTCACAGACAGCGAGTGCGCTTACACTGTTTTTTGTAGAGATATTTAAAGTGCCTGTAAGCACCACTCACGTTATCACAGGTTCAATCATGGGTGCCGGTGCTGTGAAGCGCCTTTCGGCCGTTAGATGGGGAGTTTCTAAAAAGCTTGTTACCGCCTGGATTCTCACCATTCCGGTAAGTGCGCTGATCGCAGGTATTATTTATCGGGTAATTGGTGTGTGGCTTTATTAATTATTTTATCAATTTCAGATAAAATAATCCCTTTGAGTAAATGATGTTTTAAAACTATTTTCTACCTTTGTGCCTCCAATTGACGACTCCGTAGCTCAGTTGGTAGAGCAAATGACTCTTAATCATTGGGTCGAGGGTTCGAATCCCTCCGGGGTCACATTGATAATTAGGCACTTACAGAAATATTCTTGTAGGTGCTTTTTTGTATGTATAACATTTTCAACACATTTTCAACAAAACGTATATCGTTTGCATATAATTTATCACTTACTAACCAGATTTAGTCCCACTATCGAGATAACCAGCGTGCAAAGAAAGAAAATGCGCCAAAAGGCGGTTGACTCACCCAGCAGAATTATACCGGCAAGCACGGTACATACTGCGCCGATACCTCCCCAAACGGCATAGCCGGTACCAACCTCGATGGCATTTTCGCCACTAATGGCTTTGTATAGCAAAAACATACTGATGGAAACATTCACCACAAATGAGAAAAACCACATCCATGCTGTTTTGCCGTTACTCACCGACATTCGTTCGAGACTTAATGCAAAGCCGGCCTCAAAAATGCCTCCCACAATTAAAAAAATCCAGTTTATCATAATTTGTTACTACTCTTGTGTGTTATTTTATTGCAACAAATTTAATTCAAATAGTTGCAAAAGTCAAAAAGAATGCTTTTTATATCTTTTAATAGTCGCCTCTTTGGCTGATAACTCATTTATAACTACTTTTACACTCAATTTATTTAAACAAACTATCAATATGAAGTCTTCTGTAAGAGCATTGCTGTTCCTTGTGTCGTTTACATTGATGTCACTCATGTCTTATTCTCAAAACAACATTGTTGATGAGATAGTCTGGGTGGTGGGAGATGAAGCCATACTAAAATCAGAGGTAGAGGAATACCGAAAAGATATCCAGATGCAAAATCAGCGTATCGAGGGAGACCCCTATTGCTTTATTCCTGAGCAGTTGGCTATCAGAAAACTGTTTCTTGACCAGGCCAAACTGGACAGTATAGAGATAAACGATGCCAACGTAAACCGAATGCTCGAATACTACGTTAATGATTATGTAGCATCTTCAGGTTCGGTAGAAAAACTGGAAGAATATTTCGGCAAAAGCCTAAAGAGAATTCGTGAAGATTTGCGTACTCAGATTCGTGAGGAGCAACTGGTGCAGGGCGTGCAGCAAAAGCATTTTGATGACGTTGTGTTAACCCCCTCCGAAATCAGAAAGTTCTACAATAAAATACCACAGGACAGCCTTCCGTTTATCCCAACCACAATGGAGATTCAGATTGTAACTGTTGAACCTGAGATCCCGCTGGCAGAGATAGATATTGTGAAAAATAAACTTCGCAGCTATACTGACGAAATCAATGCAGGAACCAGAAGTTTTTCTACATTGGCACTTCTATACTCAGAAGACGGATCGGCAGTGAAGGGTGGCGAACTTGGTTTTATGAACAGAGCACAGCTTGTGCCCGAATTTGCAAACGTTGCATTTGCATTGAATGACCCTACTAAGGTTTCCAATGTTGTGGAATCAGAAAACGGATTTCACATAATTCAGTTGATTGAAAGACGTGGAGATATGGCTAACTTCCGTCATATACTACTAAGACCAAAAGTTCCACAGGAACAAATAGACACAGCACTTGTGCGCCTTGATTCGATTCGCAACGGGATAATCAATAAGAAAATTACATTTGACGAAGCAGCAACCTATTTGTCTGCCGACAAAGACACCAGAAACAACAAAGGTATTATGGTTAACAATCGCCCCAACTCACGCAACGGAGGTACTCCCCGTTTTGAGCTGAGCGAACTGAATCAGGATATAGCCAAAATTGTTGGTGAGATGAATGTGGGTGATATGTCTGAACCTTTTGAGATGATAAACGATAAGGGAAGAAAAGTGGCAGCAATAGTGAAAGTGACCACCCGTAATGAAGGTCACAAAGCCAATATCAACAACGACTATCAGATTATTAAGCAGATGGCAGAGAATGACAGACGTCAGCAATTGATGGACGAATGGCTGCAAAATAAAATTGATGATATATATGTGCGCATCGACCCCGATTGGAGAGGGTGCGACTTTAAGTATAAAGGCTGGGTGAAATAGTGGCAAAGCACAACAACATATCCATAATATTACGTAAAGGCATGCTTGTTTTAAGTGTGCTTTTTGTCCTTTTGGTATCTGTGGCAACAATGCAAAACCCAGGTCAGCCACAAAAGAAGATTGTTGAACTTAAGAATGCAGGATCCTTAAACAAACGCGAAAACTTTGATGCTCAGATTTTTATTGACAGTGTCGTGTTTTACCACGAAGGTGCATATATGTACTGCGACAGTGCCTATCTGTTTGATGAAACCAACAGCTTTGAAGCATTTAGCAATGTGATGATGGAGCAGGGTGACACCATATTTGTATATGGCGATTACCTCTATTATGATGGAAATACCCGTCTTGCCCGTTTGCGGGATAATGTCAGAATGGAAGATCAGCAGGCAACGCTCTTTACTGATAGTCTCGACTATGACCGTGCTGCCAATCTTGGCTACTACTTCGAGGGAGGAATGCTGGTTGATGATCAAAACGAGCTGACTTCATTTTGGGGACAATATAGTCCCGACACCAAAGATGCCCTGTTTAGCAATAGTGTAAAGCTTGTCAACGAAGACTTTACCATATATTCAGATACATTAAAGTACAACACCGATACCAAGGTGGCTGACATACTTGGTCCTTCCACCATAGTCTCAGACAGTGGCTTCATTGTTACCGAGCATGGATGGTACAACACCGAGACTGAAGATGCACGCCTCTACAACCGCTCTGAAATTTACAGCAGCGACACTACCAAGGTGCTGATTGGAGACACCATCTTCTATAACCGTCTTGATGGCATTGGGGATGTATATGGCAACATGTACATGGAGGATTTTGAACAGAAAACAATTCTACGTGGTGGTTACGGCACTTATCACGAAAAAACAGAATATGGAATGGCAACCGACTCAGCCTATGTGATTGACTATTCGCAGGCCGATAGCTTATTTTTGCATGGTGATACGTTGCAGATGTTCACCGATTCCATATTTAAAGATATTAAAGCGTTCTACAATGTTCGCTTTTTCAGAAATGATATGCAGGGGGTTTGCGATTCAATGAATTATGTGCAGCGCGACTCAATACTATATATGCTGGGCAATCCGGTTATCTGGAATGAAGGCAATCAGGTGCTGGGCGAGCAGATTGATGTTTATCTGAATGACTCTACTATCGAAAAAGCACATATTTATGATTATGCACTGGCTATTCAGGATCGTCAGGAGGATTCACAGTATAACCAAATCAGCGGTCGCGACATGAAAATATTCTTCGAGGAGGGGGAGTTGCGACATCTGGTAGTGGAAGGCAATGCCGAATCACTTTACTATATTGTTGAAAATGACAGTACAGGCGCTATACTAGGATTAAACAAAACAGAAAGCGCATATCTTACCATGGACTTCAAAGATGATGAACTCGAGAAACTGAAGTTGTGGCCCTCTGTTCAGGCAGTGACCACACCATTGAGTTTGGTGCAGTCGGGCGAATCCACACTAAAAGGTTTTATGTGGCTTGATTATCTGCGACCCAAACATAATATGGATATATTTAGGCGCAACAAACGCAGCGAAACTGATGCCGAAGTGAAGGCCCCACGCAAATTTAAAAGAGAAGATTGATTTCTCTTTACATTCCACACTTTTCCCCGCTTTTGAGTTGTGGTATTCTTTTCTTATATTTGTATTACTAAAACAGTTAAGGTTATGGCACTATTCTTTTTTTATAACAACAGAAAACCGCGAAAATTCAACCACAAACCAATCCTTTTCGACCCTGAGAAAGAGGCTCGTCGTGAGGAAATGGAGAAACGAATCCGCAGGATGAGGGAGGAAGTAGCGCGTGAAGAAGGACGACCTATTGAGCCTTATGTTGAGGAGCGTAAAACAGATTTCAAAGAAGAATTTCTTTCACAAACAAAGTATTTGAAGAAACGCAAAGAACGTGTGGATGGTGACAACAAACCCTTTTATGCCAACACTACAACCATCGTATTGTTTTTGGCAGTGTTGATTGTGTTGTTCTACATCCTTTTCCTTAGATAGGCTTTCACTCTCACAATCCTAAATTAATTATTACTACTACTCTCAGATGTCCGATATAATAAATTTATTACCCGATTCCATAGCCAATCAAATTGCAGCAGGTGAGGTTATTCAGCGTCCTGCATCGGTGGTGAAGGAGTTGGTCGAAAACTCTCTTGATGCCGGAGCAAGCCATATTCAGGTTATTATCAAAGATGCAGGCAGAACACTAATCCAGGTTGTTGACGATGGCAAAGGGATGAGTGGTACCGATGCGCGAATGGCCTTTGAGCGTCATGCAACATCCAAGATAAAAAGTGCCGAAGACCTGTTTTCACTATATACACGAGGATTTCGAGGCGAAGCGCTTGCCTCCATTGCAGCTATTGCACATGTGGAGCTGAGAACCAAACAGACCGATAGTGATGTGGGCACTTTGCTAAAGATTGCAGGATCGGTGGTTGACAGTCAGGAAACAGTGTCGTGTACAACAGGTACAAGCATCGCAGTTAAGAATATATTTTTTAATGTGCCCGCAAGGCGTAAGTTTCTTAAGTCTAACGAAACTGAAAGACGAAACATACTCAACGAACTGACACGAATAGCGTTGGTAAACCCCAATGTGGAGTTTACGCTATTTGAAAATGATGTGCAGACCATGCACCTTCCGGCAGCCAATATCCGCCAGCGTATTGTGCAGATTGAGGGGAAGAACATCAACCAGCAACTTATAGAGATTGAAGAAACTACAAGTCTGGCAAAGATATACGGCTACGTCTCAATGCCTAAATATGCCAAGAAGAGCAGAGCCAGTCAATACTTTTTTGCCAACAACCGATATATTCGTCATCCCTATTTTCACAGAGCTGTGATGACAGCCTTCGAACCGTTGATAATGTCGGGCGAAAACCCATCATACTTTATCTACTTTGAAGTTGCACCCGATGCAATCGATGTCAACATACACCCAACCAAAACAGAGGTAAAGTTTGAAAATGAACCTGCCATCTGGCAAATACTGATGGTGGCCGTAAAAGAATCGCTGGGCAAGTTCAACGCAGTACCAACAATAGATTTCGATACTGCCGATGCACCCGAGATTCCCGTGTTTGACCCTACCAAGAGTGTCACGGCACCCAAGCTTAACCTGAACCCAAACTACAATCCCTTTAAAGTTTCCGCAGGAGCACCAGCAAGGCCAAAACTGGACTGGGAGCAGTTGTATAGCGGTTTCGAAAAAGAGAAAGAAACAAATCACCCATTGCCTGAGCGACCCGACACCGAATTGCAGTTTAAGACCGACGACGGCAGGCACGATGATATCATGGCGGGCGGAGCTCCCGACCATTATCAGTTTAAGCAGCGATATATACTCACCTCCGTTAAGTCGGGACTGATGATTATCGATCAGCATCGTGCGCATGTGCGCATCCTTTTCGACAAATACCTGCAACAGGTGAGAGACAGAAAGGGAGTGACACAAAGATTGCTATTTCCCGAAATGCTTGAGCTGACACAACGTGAAGCATCTGTATTGTATGAAATAATAACCGATTTTGAAGCCCTGGGCTTTGAGCTTACTCAAATGGGCAACAATGCTTATGCAGTGCAGGGCGTACCGTCGGAGCTGAAGAATGTTGATTTCGTGGCGCTTATTCGCTCCATGATTGATGAAAGCATGGAAACAGCAGGCGATGTAAAAGAAAAAGTATATGAATCGCTCGCAATCTCCATGGCGCGGTTCACAGCCATCACTGCAGGCAAATTGCTTACCGAAGAAGAGATGATTCTGCTCGTCAATCAACTGTTTGCCTGTCCCACACCAAACTATACGCCCGATGGCAATCCGATAATATCGGTTGTGTCGGATGATGACATTGACAGAAAATTCAGATAATACCACCTCATTATGGAATATAGACTAACAGGAAACAGCGGGCTCAAACTGCCTGCTATTTCGCTTGGCTTGTGGCACAACTTTGGTTTTGCCAACGATTATCAGGAGGCCGAAAGGATGATTCTTCACGCCTTCGACAAGGGAGTTACACATTTTGACCTTGCCAACAACTACGGACCACCTCCCGGTTCGGCAGAAACCAATTTTGGAAAAATATTAAGTCAACATCTTTCGTCGCATCGCGACGAGATGATTATCTCTTCAAAGGCAGGACACCTTATGTGGGATGGACCCTATGGCGACGGCTCGTCGCGCAAAAACCTGATGGCAAGTATCAACCAAAGTCTCAAGCGAACAGGGCTTGACTATTTTGATATCTTCTACACGCATCGCTACGACCCCGAGACACCTGTCGAAGAGACCATGCAGGCGCTTGTTGATATCGTACGCCAGGGCAAAGCGCTTTATGTGGGCATATCCAAGTATCCGCCTCAGCAAGCCCTTCGCGCCATTGAGTATCTTCGAGAGCGCGATGTTCCTGCACTTATCTTTCAGGACAGATACAGCATGCTGAGCCGAAAGCCCGAACAGACTTCTCTGCCCGTTGCAGATCAGTCCAACATGGGATTTATAGCCTTTTCTCCACTTGCGCAAGGCGTGCTCACAGACAAATATCTCAAAGGCATTCCCGCTGATAGTCGTGCCGCCGATGCTGCAGGCTTTCTGCGCAAGGAACAGGTGACACCCGAATTGATTGAGAAAGTGTCGAAGCTTAATGAGATTGCCCAAGAGCGCAATCAAACCATGGCACAGATGGCAGTCAGCTGGGTGTTGAGCAACAAACTGGTCACTTCCGTTATCGTTGGTGCTCGCAATGTGGCGCAGCTTGATAACAATCTCGACTCTCTGCAAAATACTTTCTTCACAGCTGACGAACTCACCCGAATTGACAATATTCTCGACGGCGCAACGTTATAAA
This sequence comes from uncultured Proteiniphilum sp., assembly GCA_964346415.1. Lineage (GTDB taxonomy): Bacteria > Bacteroidota > Bacteroidia > Bacteroidales > Dysgonomonadaceae > Petrimonas. The sequence continues at coordinate 2,117 of CAYFUQ010000040.1, read as the reverse complement.
CATAACAACTTTGTTCACTTTGGCCAAAGCTAGACGGTAATCCGTATGAGAATAAAACTGCTTTCGTTGCTGATATTTTTCTTTCTTCTCCCTTCGTGCGAAAAGGAGGAGTCGCGCTATACCTTGCCCTACGCCAGAGTCTATTTTCGAATCGATATAAATGGAAGAGACTCAGACTTAACCCACTTTTCTCACAAAACATTTACAAAGCCTAACACAGCCGCCGAATCTGTTGGCTATGCAGGTCTGCTTGTCTTTAGAGATTACAACGGCGAAATATTTGCCTATGATCTCGCCTGTCCCTATGAGAAAGACAAAAACATACAGGTAGAACCCAATAGCACCGGTCACGCTGTATGTCCCCAATGCGGCAGCGAATACGTTATTATGTATGGCACGTCCGAAAGGAATGGTACTCTTGGACTAGGAACTCCCGTCAAAGGAAAGGGTCCTGCAACTCAACCGCTTCAGTCCTATTTGGTGACAGGCGCACAAAGGCAAGGCGAATTCTTAGTGATAAATTAAGAAAAAAGATGTTTTTTCTTCGAATTGTTTTGCAGATTCAAAAATCATTTCTATCTTTGCACTCGCAAAACAGCAATAAAGCTTAGTTGCACACGCGGAAATAGCTCAGTTGGTAGAGCATAACCTTGCCAAGGTTAGGGTCGCGAGTTCGAGTCTCGTTTTCCGCTCCACTTTTTAGTAACGCTTCGATAATAACTTATCGGAGCGTTTTTTTATGCCTGCCATCCATGATTAAATCAGGTTCCCTCACTTCTTGCTCCCACCAATACCCACATATATACCATCTTTTTAGGCATATAATCACTGATAATTTTGACATCAAAATGGACTAAATCAAGTATTTGAAGTTACTTGATAAAATATTATGATGATTTGTATTAAGTTGAGACTAAAATTCGTTCCTTTGTATTATCATACAACACATTAATTTTTTGGTAGCATGAAAAATAGACCTGTGAACCGTATCACATTTTATATTGCATGGACATTAGTTTTTACTGTAATCGCAATTTCAACTTCCAGATTGGAGGAACTCTCTTTTATGCATATCTTAATTGCGTATGCTCTCTCTGCAATAATTGGCATACCTATAGTGAATAGTTTTTTCAAGTCGTTAAACAGACAATCATTGAAAGGTGAAAATGTGAAATTGGATCTTTTGCCTGAAGAAAAATTAGTATTAAAAGCAAGTGCAAGTTTAAAAAGGAATATGATTTCGTTAGGTGGAGTTTTATTTCTTACGAATAAACACGTTCAGTTTGTTGGTACTGAGTTTTTTAGTCGAAATAAAAAACTATTCTCTCTTACTCTAAATCAGATTGCAGAGTGTGAGTTAGTAAAAGAAAACCGGATAATGATAAAAGATAACTCAGGACAAAAGCATACATTGTTTGTTGAAGAAGCTTCTGATTTTCTTTCGGAGCTTAAAAAACTTAACAAGTAATTGTAATAACAGCCAAGTCAGCTCTTTTAGTACACAACAATTAAATAATATGAGTTTCTTAGAAATAAAAATACAAGACAAAAGGATATGTATCCCTAAAGATGAGGAAACAATAAGCTTAGTGCTAATAGGATATAATGATGAGTTTGATTTATTTCTTAATAGTTCGGATTATATTAGAAACAGAAAATGGTGTGAGGTCAGAGTTAAAGAGGATCAGGATATAACAGTTTTATCATCCGAGCATTGCGCAGCTTCAAGCCCAATAGACGTAGAAGAAAAGAGTGATGAGAAATTTATCGAAGAACGACAGTTGCTTTGATAACGCTAAAACAATAAATTTTGAATATTATGGATTGGAGTTTATTAATCATTATCCTATCAATTATTTTCGTTGGTTTAGCTCTTTGGGATCTGATAACAAGGAGACAATTTTCACTTGTAATGAAAGTTCTATGGATGATCATCATCATCCTTCTTCCAATCATAGGAGTGAGCCTTTATTACTTTCAGATTTCGTTTTATTATAAGAAGAGACAAAGTGGCATCAAAAGTAAGATGTAATTACAACAGTAGATTACCCAAATCTTGATTCTTATAAATAACCGCCTCGCCTCTGATTCATAAGTCATGAAGATTATAAATTATC
>CAYFUQ010000039.1:0-21164 GCA_964346415.1 uncultured Proteiniphilum sp. | reverse complement strand
CGAAGATGATTAAATTATAGATCGACAATATAGTACGAACTAATTAGTTAAAGTAGCTCAGATATGATTTATCTAAGCTACTTTTTTTGTATTTTCGTATTTGTTTATAAAATAGCGCAGTTATGTTAATAAAGATATACCCTGAAAATCCTAACCCCAGAGAACTGGAAAAAGTAGTGGAGGTGTTGCAAAACGGGGGGATAATTATTTATCCGACCGACACTCTATATGGTATAGGATGTGATGCTCTGAATGTTCGTGCTGTTGAACGAATATGCGAAATTAAAGGAATTAATCCTCTGAAGAGTAACCTATCCATCATTTGTAGTGATATGAGTGATGTGAGCGAGTATGCCAGAGTGAGCACTCCCATATTCAAGCTGATGAGACGTAATTTGCCGGGGCCGTTCACTTTTATTCTGCCAACTACATCTGAATTGCCCCGCATTTATAAGAATCGAAAGACAGTGGGAATACGTATTCCCGACAACAATATCAGTCGTGAGATTGTAAAACTTCTGGGCAACCCCATAATGACCACATCTATTCATGATGAGAGTGATGAAATTGAATACACCACAGACCCTGAGTTGATTCATGAGAAATGGGGTGAAACTGTGGATATCGTTGTTGATGGCGGTTTTGGTGGCGCCGTGGGATCAACAGTGATTGATTGCTCCGAAGAGGTGCCTGAGATTATCAGACACGGTGCCGGGGAGCTGGTGGAATAAATAATTATAGTCCGAACTGCTCTTCTACGTTATCAAGAATTGCAAACAATTCATCTTTGGTATTGGCGCGCAACATTGCAATCCTTGTATTCCTGAAGTCGGGAATACCTTTAAAAATTGGGGTTGCTGCAAGATGACGACGATTGTGAAGAATACCTCTGCGCTCGTCGATACGGTTTATACTTTCTTCAATTTGCTTCTTCAGAACATTGAGATACCAGCTGAAAGATTCGGCAGGGAGTTCTTCTCCTGTCTCCAGATAATGTTTAATCTCACTAAAAATCCACGGGCGACCAAAGCTGGCGCGCCCAATCATTATTGCATCTACGCCCGTTTCTTCGAAACGTCTGCGAGCTACGTCTCCTGAATCAATATCGCCATTGCCAATAATGGGAATGTGCATCCGGGGATTGTTCTTCACATCACCAATCAGTGTCCAGTCAGCTTCGCCTTTATATTGCTGCGCGCGGGTGCGACCATGAATAGTTAATGCAGCTACTCCGCAATCCTGAATCTGCTCAGCCAGGTCAACTATAATTTTGGAGCTGTCGTCCCAGCCCAGGCGAGTTTTAAGAGTAACGGGGGTTTTTACTGCTTTGACTACCTGTTCTGTTATTTCCAACAATAGCTCAGGCGTTTTCAAAATACCTGACCCGGCACCTCGTCCTGCTACTTTTTTGGCAGGACAACCAAAATTGAGATCTATCAGGTCAGGGTTGGCTTCTTCACATATTTGTGCTGCCTCTACCATAGAGTCGGGATCGTTGCCATAAATCTGAATAGCTACGGGGCGCTCTTCATCAACGATGGTTAGTTTTTCTTTTGTTGATTTGACGTGACGAATAAGTGCGTCACTTGACACAAATTCTGTGTAAACCATGTCGGCACCGTGTTGCTTGCAAAGCAGACGGAAGCCAACATCGGTAACATCCTCCATTGGAGCAAGAAATACAGGATTATCCTGAAACTCTAAATGGGCTATCTTCATTTTGCAGTAATAAGCTTCTTACAATAATTTTTCTTTCCACTCTTCCTCTTTGAAGCCTACCAGCACAAAGTTGTCACTCACAACTATGGGTCGTTTCACCAACATACCATTTTCTGAAAGCAGCTTTATCATCTCTTCGTCGGATGCGGTTTTAATCACTTCCTTAAGATTGTTTTGACGATAAACCTGACCTGAGGTGTTGAAGAACTTTTGTGTTGCCAATCCGCTACGTGGTATCCATTCGGAAAGTTCGCCAACGGTGGGATTATCTTCAACAATATGGCGAGAGGTAACCTCCACACCGTTTTCCTGTAGCCATTTGGCTGCTTTTCGGCATGTGCCACATTTGGGATATTGTATAAACAAGGGTTTCATTATAGCTCTATTTTTATATTGTTCATTCTCAAAGGTTCTACCTTTGATGAAGGTACTGCAGCACGAAGTGTCAACTGATTGCCAATTGACATGCTGTTGAGCTTTTGTGAATGGACTGTCCACTCGTTAAGCGGCTGCAGGCTGTAGTTAATATTTTTCTCATACCCGTTATATAGTTTAATAACAAGCTGGTTTTGTCCTTTCTTCAGAGGCAGCAACAGGATTTCTTTTTGCTCTTTGATACGCTCAGGCGAAAGGTGTGCTGTGATATACTCGCCATTGAGCATTATATATGCACCATTGCCGACCTCCAGCTCTACTGCGATAGTCTGATCTTTTGCTGATGTAATTTCCTGCAACAGAATAATGCTGCCACGAGGCACAACGGGGTCGCTATAGGCTTGACCGTAATTGAAGTCATTGACAACTTTAAAGCGGGTTGCTTCATCATTTGTATTAACAGGGAAGACACCCTCTTCCTCAACAGCACCAAATACTCCACGACCCGGTTTACGATAAAGACTACCCCAGGTCACGCTGCCGGGCTGCAACTTAACTATCTTTGAATTGCCAGCAGCCAGAGTTACTTGCTGTTCAGCATTGTTACTTTGCAATAACAAGGTTTTGCCCAATTCACTATCAGTAAAGTAGAGAGTGGGTGAGGAATTGCCGCGATTGGACCTGAGGTTCCACTCGTAACTGATAAGTGATTTGTAACCTGCGTAGTAATTGAGACTGGAGTGCGCAAACAGTTCACGTGCATTTTGCGAAGTTAGTTCTCGTTTGGCAACTATTTTTGCAGGTATCACCTCGAAACCCTCTTTGAAAGCAACTTTGAGAACAGTGTAGTCGTAGTCGCTATTGTTTTGTGGTATATCAATAACATAGTCACCACCATTACGTTTGCTATCCATAAAGGAGAGTTCTTTATCGACAGCAATCTGTTTTACTTCTTTAATTTTGCCAGTGAGACCATTAAGTGCAATGCGGCCTCCTGCATATTCATTCTTCACAAATAGATACAGCGCACCATCTTTGGTAGTGATGTCTCCCCACTCAAATGTGTAGTCCAAAGGGTTGCCTTGTGTTGCATATATGGCTTCGCTATTTGCGTGTACCCAGTTACCGATAGTGCGAAACACATCGCTCTCAAACTCCACTACAGAACCATCGCCGCGTGGTCCGATATTGAGGAGGTAGTTACCACCACGTCCAATAACCTGAATAAGGCTGGCTATCTTTTCGTTCACCTTGGTTTGCAGGTCTCCTCTTTCCTGCCATGAGCGATAGCCCCATGTCTCATCAAAGATGGAAGCAGCTGTCTGCCACGGAAGATCCATTTTATAGTCGGGATATTCATTATCTGCCATCACGGCAAAATCTACGTAGTCATTGCCAAGTCGCCCGCTAATCATACAGCTTGGCTGCAAGCGGTTGACCAACTCATAAAGACCCTTGCTTTGATCTAAGGTAAGCGAACCCATATCAAACCAAATTTCGGAGATGGGTCCGTAGTTGGTCATAATCTCCTCAACCTGTTTGAGATTAAACTTGTAGTGTTCATCGGTGAGTGGGTCGGCATTGTGACTGGATATGGGATAGGCGTGTGGATAATGCCAGTCGATAAGTGAATAATAGACAGCAAAACCAATACCGCCTCGATTACAAGCGTCTGCAAGTTCTTTCATCAGGTCGCGACCGTAGGGAGTGGCATCTACAATATTAAAATCTGTATATTGCGAATGATACATACAAAATCCGTCATGATGTTTTGAAGTTATCACGATAGATTTCATACCGGCATCCTTAGCGAGAGTTACCACTTCGTCAGCATTCCATTTTTCAGGATTAAATCGTCCGGCAGTATTGCCATACCAATCACTAAATATGCCTGCAAAAGATTGGATTTGTTCGCTGTAACCTCGCTCTACAGGTTTTCCTTCATACACTCCGCCATATTCAGAATATAGTCCGAAATGAATAAACATGGAAAACTTTTGATCCAGCCACTCTTGTGAGGGTTTTTGCTGTCCCAATACCAGGGAAGCGAGCAACAAGGATAAAACTAAAAATCTAATTCTCATTCTGTTATATCTTTATTTATATCTCATCCACTTTATCATCTCCTTGATGGAGGGTTTTTTACCATACATAAGAATACCTACCCGATATACCTTGGCTGCAAAGTAAGAAATAAACATGAAGGTACCATAAAGCAATCCAAGAGAAAGTATTTTCTCCCACCATGGCACCCCAAACGGGATACGTACCATCATCACGATAGGTGACGTGAAAGGTATAAGGGATGCCCAAAAGGCTAATGGCCCGTCGGGATTAGTAGCGCTTTGTGTTCCAACTAAAAAGGCAAAGATAATTATAAGTGTTACAGGAAGCATAAACTGCTGAGTATCCTCATCACTGTCAACAGCGGAGGCAAACATAGCAAAAAGAGAGGCATAAAGTACATAACCTCCAATAAAGAAGAGTACAAAATAGATTATAATCTCAAACCAGTTAATGCTGCTGATAGCAGCCATAACCTCATTTACCATGCTTGAGTCAACAGCACCACCGGCCATCATATCGGCCGTGGCATCGGGCGCAGCGATAAATAATGACATCAGTGCAAACAGTCCGCTACCCAATGCTGTCCATATAAACAGCTGTGTGATACCTACCAACCCTACACCTATAATTTTACCGACAAGCATTGTGACCGGTTTTACTGAGGATATCATCACTTCTATTATACGACTCTTTTTCTCTTCCAGCACACTTTGCATCACCATGCTGCCATACATTAGGATAAACATATAGACAAGCATTGTGAATACCAGGCCTACAATGGTGGCAACAACAGCGGATGATTCCTCTGCTTCTCCGTCGCTACTCATTCGCATGGTTTTAAGTGAAATATTTGTTTTGGATTCTAGCGCTGTGCGCACCTTACCAATTGTTTCCTGATTTACATCATCTGAATGAGACAGTTCTTCAAGTCGCTGGTAAATCACTTTGTCAACCAAAACATCTTCAATCATTGAGAGCAGATCGACCGGAATCTGCTTTTCAGACAGAATGGAAGCCCTGCCGGGGTTCTCCTTAAGATTGTCTGTAATCTGAAGAATGGCATAAAGGTCTTTTCCCAGTCTGCCATGTGCTTCGTCGCCTCCACCCTCTTCAATTATCTCAAAATGGTAAAGGCTTGTGGACTTGAACTCAGGAGCATAAATCCCTGTATAATCTATGATGGCAATGTTCTGCTCGCTGCTCTTATTAATACCGGCAAGTAGAACCGGAACAAAGATGAACCCCACCATTAAAAACGGCATCAACAAAGTGAGAATAATAAATGACTTTTTGCGTACGCGCGTCGTGTATTCCCGTTGTATTACTAAATTCAGATTTTTCATTTTGGCAATAAGTTATTCTGTTACCGTTTTAATAAACACATCATTCATAGTGGGTATCTCCTCATCGTAGCTAACTACTTCGAAACGATCGAAAAAGAGTGCAGCCAATTCATTGTTTGGAATATCATCCAGCTTCTTTACACTAATGTCTGTGTATTCGTGGAAAGGACTGACAGACAGTAATTCAAAAGAAGGATGTTCAAAATTGAAACCTTCGCCAATAATTCTAAATCGAAAGATATCAGGGCGGAACTCTTTGCGTATATCATATACTTTTCCCTGCAACACCACCTCTGACTTGTTAATAAGAGCAATGTTATCGCATAGTTCTTCTACCGAACCCATGTTGTGGGTAGAGAGGATTATAGTTTTACCCTCATCTTTTAGTCGCAGTATTTCATTCTTAACCAACTCTGTATTTACCGGGTCAAAACCACTGAATGGCTCATCAAATATCAACAAGTCGGGATTATGAATGACAGTGGAAATAAACTGCACTTTCTGCTGCATACCTTTTGAGAGTTCTTCCACTTTGCGATTGTACCAGCTGTCAATTTCGAAACGTTTAAACCATTTCATCAACTCATGATGAGCATCTTTCTTAGACAGTCCGCGAAGTTGTGCCAAATACATGGCCTGCTCCCCAACCTTCATTTTACGATATAGCCCTCGTTCTTCCGGCAGATAGCCTATATTAAAGACATCCTCACTCTTTGTGGCGCGACCATCGAGAAGCACCTCTCCGCTATCAGGTGCGGTAATACGCGTGATAATTCGTATCAAGGTGGTTTTGCCGGCACCGTTTGGCCCAAGCAGTCCGAAAATTGTTCCTTTGGGCACATCGATACTCACTTTATTCAACGCTAAGTGGTTGGAATATTGTTTTACGACGTCAATTGTTTTTAAATGCATCTGTTATTTGTTATTCGGTTGAATTAAAATCTTAATACTATTCGCTCGCCAAGACTTTTGGCAAGTGCTATTTTAAATTCCTGCAACTGCTTCAACTCTGCCATCAGTTCAATCTGACGATCATGCTCTGCTACTGCCATTGCCTTCCTCACCTCTTTAATCTTCTGCATCACATAAGCATTTTTCAGTTCACCAATGGCTCTCACCAAACGGCGATCCAATGAATTTCTCTCACGCAACCGTGAGGTCTTGTCATCCTCCTTTTCTCCAATAGCTTTTGCGTGAATTTTGCTCAGTTGATATTTATCGCTTATTAAATCTGTTGCAAGCCTGCTTACTTCGGGGTCCATATGAGACACAAAGTACTTGTCACTGTCAAACGAGCCTTCGTCTATTTTTTTGCAGGCTTCTTCATAAACACGCTGATACAGCTCATTTGTGAAAAAAGTATCTCCTCCAAAAATAAAACGGTCGTCAGCCAGACTCATCCTAATGGCATCCACCACAGGAGGCCCGTCTTCGTACATAACCTCCACTTCCTGGTTTTTCCCATTAATACTCCTTATCTCCGACTTGTATTCCACATAAACCGGCACAGAAGCATATCTGACTATATATCTTATCAGTTCACGTTCATAAAACTCGTAAGGGTTTTTTGAGACCGCTCGTCGCTTACCACTTACAGATGCATCCTGCATAGCAGGTTGAGAAACCACAACACGATTATCATTGCCGTCTTTCTTCAGACGATCTTTGATACGCTCATAGTTCTTTATTCTTACTTTGCGTACTGCTTCAATAATAACTTCCTCACGAGTGTCGAACAGAATTGCAGTATCTTTTATATAAACTGAACGTTTTATTGTATCAGGAACTAAAGAGATACTTTCAACAATATTTGTTATCAGACCTGCACGCTTTATTGGGTCACTTCCTGCTTCATCCAGCAGTAGTTCAGTTTTAAAACGAATAAAGTCCTGTTCATTCTCCTCAATAAAGCGATTAAACTGCTCTGCATTTTGCTTACGTGCGAATGAGTCGGGGTCTTCACCATCGGGCAGAAGCACAACCCGTACATTCATGCCCTGCTCAAGAAGCAGGTCTATTCCCCGCAAGGCTGCTTTAATACCTGCGGCATCTCCATCATACAAAACTGTGATGTTTTCAGAGAAGCGGCGTATCATTCTTATCTGACCGTGTGTGAGTGCCGTACCTGAAGAAGAAACTACATTCTCAACACCTGCCTGATGCATGGATATAACATCAGTATAACCCTCAACAAGGAAGCATTTATCTGCCTTTACTATAGCACCTTTGGCGAAAAAGAGCCCATACAACTCCCTGCTCTTGGAGTAAACTTCACTCTCGGGCGAGTTTACATATTTGGCCAGTTTGTCTGACTTCTTCAGAATACGCCCGCCAAAAGCAACCACTTTACCTGAGATGGTATGCACAGGAAACATCACTCTTCCCCTGAACCGATCCGTCAACGGACGCCCGTCTTCACCACCTGTGGAAAGTCCTGTTTTAATAAGATACTCTCTTTGGTATCCATTCTTCTGCGCTTCTTCCGAAAAGGCGCTCCACTCATCCAGACCGTAGCCAAGCTGAAACTTACGTATGGTGTCTTCTCTAAAGCCCCGTTCTTTAAAGTAGCTCAAGCCCACCGCCTTCCCTTCGGGATTTTCAAGCAGGGTTTTTACAAAATAATCACGGGCATATTCATTGAGAATAAACATACTCTCACGATCGTCCTGTGCCTGTCGTTCCTCATTGGTCAACTCTTTCTCAACAACTTGGATATTATATTTCCTTGCAAGAAATTTGAGTGCCTCCGGGTAGGACATTTGTTCATGCTTCATTACAAAATGAACAGGTGTACCACCTTCACCGCATGCAAAACATTTACAAATGTTCTTGGCAGGGGAAACATAAAATGAGGGAGTGCGATCGTCATGAAATGGGCATAAACCTACAAAGTTGACACCTCGTTTGCGAAGTGTTACAAAATCAGACACAACCTCCACAATCTGGGCTGCATCTTGTATTCTTTGTATAGTTAGCTGATCAATCATTTTTATCGGAGTACGAAATTAGTAATTTAATTCCTTATTTCGGAATTATATAAAAATAAAATACTAATTTTGCCTTTAGGATATCAAAATATCTTTATAAAAAACACTACGAATATGGACACGATCAATTGGTCAGAGATATCATTTGGATATATCAAAACTGACTACAACATCCGCACTCACTTCAAAGATGGTAAATGGAGCAACCCAACAGCCGAAACATCTGAGTCACTGAATATTCACATTGCCGCCACCTGTCTTCATTACGGTCAGGAAGTTTTTGAAGGCATGAAAGCATTCAGAGGTAAGGATGGAAAAGTTAGAGTTTTCAGAATGCGCGAGAATGCACTTCGCCTACAGTCATCATGCCGGGGCATAATGATGCAAGAGTTACCCATCGAACTGTTTGAAGAAATGGTTGTAATGGCAATTAAGAAAAATGAGCGTTTTGTTCCGCCATACGAAAGTGGCGCTTCACTCTATATACGCCCGCTGATGATTGGAACAAGTGCACAGGTTGGGGTGAAACCAGCAACCGAGTACACTTTTTTAATTTTTGTCACCCCTGTTGGACCATACTTTAAAGAAGGATTTAAGCCGACTCCAATGGCTATCATGCGCGAATATGACCGCGCCGCGCCACTTGGGACAGGAACTTACAAAGTAGGAGGTAACTATGCTGCCAGCTTAACTGCAGGTGCAAAGGCTGCCGAAATGGGATACTCCGCAGTGCTTTATTTAGACGCCAGATATAAAAAATATATAGACGAGTGTGGACCTGCTAATTTCTTCGGAATAAAAAACAACACATATATAACTCCAAAATCTGAGTCAATTCTACCTTCAATAACAAACAAAAGCCTTATACAATTGGCTGAAGACATGGGCATGAAGGTAGAAAGACGTCAAGTGCCTGTTGAGGAGCTGGCCGAGTTTGAAGAAGCAGGTGCATGTGGTACTGCAGCAGTAATCAGCCCTATTTTACGTATTGACGATTTATCTGAAAACGTAACATATGAATACTGCAAAGACGGCGAAGCCGGTCCCGTATCTACAAAACTATACAACAAGTTGCGCGCCATTCAGTATGGCGATGAACCGGACGTTCATGGCTGGGTAACTATCATAGAATAGGAAATAAACAATTATATCATTTTGAAGAGACTGTGGCATCACAGTCTCTTTTTTGATGTTATGGGAACTTTATACAGGTATGTATTGTTTATTTTCCAACATCAAACAAATACAGCAATGAAAGTAAAAACAATAATATTTTATTTATCAATACTTGCAGTCCTGGCAACAACAGCCTGCAGTAATAAGAAAGAGAGTAAAGAACAAGTTGACAAACTCACCATTGGGGTAATGTCCTCTATGGATTACCTGCCCCTGGCTGTGGCCCAAAAGAGTGGATTCTTCGCCGACGAGGGCGTAGAAGTAGAAATTAGAAAGTTTTACTCGGCCAATGAACGAGATGCAGCTTTGCAAAGTAATAACCTGGATGGAACAATTTTAGACTATACAGGCGGTGCTATCCAGTTGTCGGGTGGGATACCCATACAATTTACATCACAATGTGACGGGACATTTGTACTCATGACCGCACAAAACAGCAATTTCAATAGTGTGTCAGATTTAAAAGATAAAAAGATAGCAATTTCACGAAACACAGTAATCGACTTTTGCACGGATATGATTTTCCGGCAATCAGCTGGCGGCGCAATTGAGTACGAAGCAATTGAAATAAACAAAATACCGCTTCGACTTGAAATGCTTAACAACAGCAAAATTGATGCAACCATGCTCCCTGAACCATTTGTATCAATAGCAAAAAGAGACGGCAACAGGGGCATAATAAGTATGGACGACCTGGGAGTAAAAATCACAGGTATTGCCTTTCTTCAAAAAGCAATTGAAGAGAAGCCTGAAGCACTCAGGAAGATGTATCGTGCATATAATAAAGCTGTAGTGGAGATAAACTCCAAGTCGACTGAAGAATTGAAAGATGTATTAGTTAAAGAAGTGGGGTTTCCTGAAGATGCTCTTGCCCTGTTAATATTGCCACATTTTTCATCTGCACAGCTACCCCAAACTTCCGATATGAACAAAGTGGAAGAGTGGCTAAAAGAAAAGAATTTAATTAAAGCTGATTTTGACATATCAACATTAACGGCTCCCGGATTCATCCCCCAACAGTGACAATTATGCTACAAGTGAAAAGCCTGTCAGCACAGTTTGACAAAACAACTGTATTAAATAACATTTCATTCAACCTCGAAAAGGGAGATATCCTTTCTATAGTTGGGCCATCCGGTTGCGGAAAGTCAACTATGCTCAACATATTTGCAGGAATTATAAAAAACTACAGCGGCTCCATTCAGATGGGAGACAAAACTATGGGAGAATCACCCGTTAGTCGTGGGTATATGCCGCAAACACTGGGACTTTTGCCATGGAAGAAAGTAAAAGACAATATCTTCCTTCCATTTAAAATAGATAAAAGCAAATCTTTCGACAAAGATGAATCTAATAAAATAATATCAGAGTTAGGCATTGCAGATTTGCTCAACCGATATCCCTCACAATTAAGCGGCGGACAACAACAGCGTGTAGCCCTTGCACGTGTATTCGTAGCACAACCCGATTTGTTGTTAATGGATGAACCATTCTCAGCACTCGACATGCTTACTGCTGACACATCACGAAAGCTATTCTTTGATATCTGGAAGGAGCATCGCGCTACAACAATATTCACAACACACAATCTGCGTGAAGCTTTAAGTTTGGGGAAATATATTCTCTTATTAAGCGAGCTGCCGGCGAAGGTCAAATATTGGATTGAAAATCCATTCTTTGACAAGAAAGGCAGCGAAGAGACAGAGGAGTTTAACTCTTTTGTAATACGCCTGAAAGAGATGATGAGTGAAAGCGCAATAGAAAATTAGCCAGGGACAGATGTATGAAACAAGAAAAAAGAAAATATCATATCCCTGAATCGATTAAGATTCTTATCACGGGTGTAATCGTTTTCAATCTTATATGGTGGTTGTTTGCTGTTTTATTTCAAAACAAAGCACTTCCCAATCCTGTTGATGTATATGCAATTATGCCGGATACACTGAGCGAAGGGATGTTTGCCCATGCTTATTCCAGTTTGCGTCGTATTATTATCGGAACTTTAATTTCTCTTGTGATTGCACTATTGGGCGGAATACTAACAGGCCTGAACAAAAAAGCCAACCGACTGCTCAATCCACTGCTATATTTGTCATACCCCGTACCCAAACTGGCACTACTGCCAGTTGTTATGATTATCTTTGGAATTGGAGAAAACACCAAAGTCATTATGATAGTACTTATTATTGTGTTTCAACTTATGATATCCATACGCGACTCTATTCGCAATATTAACAAGGAGAACTTCTATGTGCTATCCTCACTTGATGCAAAACCGCTTCAGTATATTCAACACGTTGTGATGCCCGGTATAATGCCCGACATGCTTTCGGCACTTCGTGTAACGGTTGGTATTGCCACATCAGTACTTTTCGTTACCGAAACTTTCGGTACCGACAAAGGACTTGGCTTTTTTATAGTAGATGCCTGGATGCGTATTGACTACCTAACCATGTATGCCGGAATTGTAATGATTTCAATTATCGGATTTTTACTTTTCATGATAATTGATATTGCCGACTCAATATTTTGCAGGTGGAATAAACTCAACAGCAGAAGCTAAAGTACTAAATCACTCGTCACTCCATCCGCTAAAGGGATGAATGGACAGAAAAGAATTGTAGTAGCGAACGTTGCCTGTCACCTCCTCGCCCAACCAGTCAGGTTTTTCATAGGCCTCATTTTCATCCTCCAACTCAACTTCGGCAATTAGCAACCCCTGGTTCTCACCATAAAACTCATCAACTTCAAAAACGTGACTCCCATGCTTAATCAAATATCGGGTTTTGTCTATTACTGCATCTTCGCAAAGTTTGAACATTTCCTCAGCATCATCAACAGGAATTTCATATTCCCACTCATGCCTGCGGATGGTACCCTCCTCATGAGCAGTCTTCACAGTCAGATACGCCTTATCTCCCTTTATCCTCACACGTATAACATTCACACCCGACAAAGCGAGATATCCCTGTTTAATTCTGAATTGTTGGAATGATTGAGATTTAAAGTCTCCTTTGACTAAGAACTTTCTTTCAATTTCGTAAGCCATACTACTTTCTTTATATAACAAAGGAGCGTTGAAACTGTTTTTCAAAAAAGAAAAAACTATGCTTTCGAACCGCGTAATCACTACGAGATTAAAAAGCATAGTTAAGATTTTGGTTGGTCTCATAAGTCTCAATGCGCGTAATTTTTGTTATATATCTCATGAAACCATTACAAAGATACTAAACTCATCCTGACTGATTATGTATCAATCTATGTTTACCTCGATTATTGTGGAAATATTCCACAGTTTCACTCAATATTCCCATATTAAAGGCTATTTTTGCATATATATTAAATATAAAAACACACTGTATCAATGAAATTATTAGCACAAAAACAAATCATTCTATTACTGGCAGCAACATTGCTAACACAGATGCTGTTTTCACAAGTAACTCTACCTCCCCTTTTTACAGACAACATGGTTTTGCAACAAAATAGTAATGCGCCCATATGGGGAGAGGCTAAGCCCAAGAGCAACATAAAAATCAAAACCTCGTGGGATAAAAAGGAGTACACCACGTTGGCCGACAATGAAGGCAAATGGAAAGTTGAAGTTAACACACCCGGTGCCGGCGGACCTTATAACATAAAAATCACTTCTAACAAAAGCATTATTCTCAACAATGTACTTATAGGCGAAGTATGGCTATGCTCCGGACAATCGAACATGGAAATGCCGCTGGCCGGATGGGGCAAAATCACAAACTACGAAAGTGAAATAGCAAATGCAAACCATCCAAACATAAGACTGCTACAAGTAAAAAAAGCAACAAGCAATAAACCTCTGGACAGCTTTGAGGCAGATGCAGACGGATGGATGGAGTGCACTTCTGCAAATATCCCGGAGTTCTCAGCCACAGCTTACTTTTTTGGACGTGAGTTAAATAATAATTTGGACATACCCATCGGATTAATTCACACATCATGGGGTGGCACACCCGCCGAATCGTGGGTAAGCGAAAGCACTCTGAGCAATATGCCTGAATATATTGACAGAATAAAAGATTTCAAATCACTCCCCGAAGATCCTGAAGAGCAAAACAAACTATTCGAAGAAATTGAAGCCAACTGGTATAAAGAAATTGAAGCACGAGACTTCGGCATCAAAGATGGAGTAATAGCGGCTCAACCCAATTTAGACGAAGGAGATTGGGAGGCAACAACTATCCCCGGATTTTGGGAATATAGTTCGCTACCTTCGTTTGACGGTATTGTATGGTATAGAAAAACTATAGACATACCCAAAGATTGGAGTGGCAAAGAACTTTTATTATCCTTAGGGGCCATCGACGATAATGACATCACATTCTTTAATGGAGTTGAAGTAGGCAAAACAGAAGGCTACTTTATAGAAAGAGAATATATAATATCAAAGGATCTTGTAAAAGGAGGGAAAGCAACAATCGCCGTAAGAGTTACCGACACAGGTGGTGACGGAGGTTTTAACAGTGACAAGGAAAAGATATTTTTATCTTTAAACAACAACAGCACACAAAAGATAATAATTGCCGGAGATTGGAAATACAAAGCCTCTGTAGACATTACACAGATTCCCCGCAAACAGATCTACAAGCATGACCACCCACACAATCCAACAACTCTATACAATGCAATGATTGCACCACTTCTGCCATACTCAATAAAAGGAGCAATATGGTATCAGGGAGAATCTAATGCCGACAGAGCATATCAATACAGAACTCTATTTCCATTAATGATAGAAGACTGGCGCACTCAGTGGCAAACAGAATTTCCATTCTATTTTGTTCAACTGGCCAACTTTATGCAAACAAAAGATGAACCCGCCGAATCAGAATGGGCTGAGTTGCGAGAGGCCCAGCTTCAGACACTACGCCTAAACAACACAGGAATGGCAGTATCAATAGATATAGGCGACGCAACTGACATTCACCCAAAAAACAAACAAGACTTAGGAAAGAGATTAGCTCTGGGAGCATTAAAAAAGACATATAATTTAGACATAACCGATTCAGGCCCCATATACAAAAGCTACAAAATCGAAAACGCTAAAATTAGAATAATTTTCGAAGAGAGCAACTCTCCCTTGTTTGTTGATGGCGATAAACTGACAGGCTTCTCTATAGCCGGACCTGACATGAAGTTCCATTGGGCTGAAGCAATTATCGATGGCAACGAAGTGGTCGTAAGTTCTCCTGATATTCAATATCCGGTTGCTGTTAGATATGGATGGGCAAACAACCCCATATGCAACCTATACAACAAAGCCAAACTACCGGCATCACCTTTCAGAACAGATGATTGGAGCGGACTTACAATAAACAAAAAATAGAAAATTATTTAAGAGCACAAATTATTGCTTAACACGACCATTGTAGCACTTGCGACACAGAGGCTGATATTCATCGGTTTCGCCAAGCACCACCAGCTTATCGTTATCTACAAGACGATTAGAATAGTTGGCCAAAGCGCCGCAAGTGACACAAATGGCATGAACCTTAGTAACATCATCAGCAATAGCACAAAGATTGGGCATAGGACCAAAAGGATTACGCTTAAAATCCATATCCAAGCCGGCTACAATCACACGTACACCCTGGTCGGCAAGCGTTTGGCATACATCAACCAGACCGGGATCAAAGAACTGAGCCTCATCAATACCCACCACTTCAACCTCAGATGAAAGGAGAAGTATATTACTTGAGTGCTCCACGGGTGTGGATAGAATTGCATTCTTATCATGCGACACTACCTCCTCGTTAGAGTACCGCGAATCAATAGAGGGCTTAAAAATCTCCACTTTCTGTCTGGCAAAGCTTGCACGGCGCAAACGGCGCAACAACTCTTCCGTTTTGCCTGAAAACATCGAGCCGCATATTACCTCTATACGGCCTGTACGTGCAGTTTCGTAGTGACTATTTTCGTTATACATTTTTGTTGTTAACCTTTTACTATTTTCTTAATGTCATTTAGTTTGTTCAGAGCTTCCACGGGGGTCAGGTTATCCACATCTATATTCAATATTTCATCTCTAACCTGGCTTAGCACAGGGTCGTCCAGCTGGAAAAAGCTTAGCTGATAACCCTCTCTGTTTTCAACAATATCTTTCAGAGGCTTTTGAATTCCTTCTTTTCGGTTAGCCTTTTCCATCTGTCTCAATATTGACTCAGAACGTTTGGTTATGCTCTGTGGCATACCGGCCATCTTGGCCACATGGATACCGAAGCTATGCTCACTGCCACCCTGTTGCAACTTATGAAGGAATATTATCTTATTATCGACCTCCTTCACAGCCACATTATAATTCTTAATTCTCTTGAATGACTTTTCCATCTCGTTCAACTCATGATAGTGTGTGGCAAACAAAGTTTTGGCTCTTGATTTGGGATGCTCATGTATATATTCCACAATAGACCAGGCAATGGAAATGCCGTCATACGTACTGGTACCTCTTCCCAATTCATCAAAGAGTACCAGACTCCTGTCAGATATATTATTTATTATATTAGCCGCTTCGTTCATCTCCACCATAAATGTTGACTCACCAAGGGATATATTGTCTGATGCTCCCACACGTGTAAATATTTTATCAACCACACCTATTGAAGCTCGTTCGGCAGGAACAAAACAACCAATCTGTGCCATAATGGTAATCAAAGCCGTTTGCCTAAGCAATGCCGACTTACCCGACATATTTGGCCCTGTAATCATAATAATTTGCTGTGTGTCATTGTCCAGATACACATCATTGGGCACATAGCTTTGTCCCGGCGGCAACTGCTTCTCAATAACAGGGTGTCGTCCCTTTTTAATATCCAGCAGATCATTATCAGTAATCTCCGGTCTGATATATTTATTCTCTTCGGCAACTCTTGCAAACGAGAGCAAACAGTCGGCCTTAGCAATAACATTGGCATTTACCTGAATAGTGGGAATATAATCAATCAAACTGGCCACCAACTCATTATAGAGCTGAGCCTCCAATGTCAATATTTTCTCTTCCGCTCCCAATATTTTCTCTTCATACTCCTTCAGTTCTTCCGTTATATATCGTTCGGCACTCACCAGCGTTTGTTTCCTAATCCAGCTCTCAGGTACTTTATCCTTATGAGTATTACGCACCTCTATATAATAGCCAAACACATTATTAAAAGCAATCTTCAATGAAGGAATACCGGTTTCTTCACTCTTCTGATGCTGTAGTTTCAGCAAATAATCTTTGCCAGAGTAAGCTACCTCGCGCAGCCCATCCAGCTCCGAATTGACACCGTCACGGATTACCCCTCCTCTGTTAAGCAATGCAGGGGGATCAGGATTAATTTCCCGACCGATACGATCACGAATCACAGGACAGGAGTTTAAATTCTCTCCCATCTCCTTAAGACTATTGTTGTCAGATGCAAGAAAAGCCTGTCTGATAGGCTCAATGGCAGTCAGGGCAACTTTCAGCTGCACAACTTCCCGTGGCGTTATACGTCCAACCGATGCCTTTGATATAATTCTTTCAAGGTCGCCAATCAAAGAGAGCTTCTCCTCCAGCAACTGCCTCAGCTCTGTTTCCCGAAAAAAGTTCTCAACCACTTCCAGACGATTTTCAATTGACTTAGTATCCTTAAGTGGGAAGATAAGCCATCTGCGAAGCATCCTTGACCCCATTGGTGAAATAGTTTTGTCTAAAACACTAAGCAAACTCTTTCCACCCTCATTCATTGTTGAAACCAATTCCAGGCTACGAACGGTAAACTTGTCAAGTCGCACAAACTGCTCTTCCTCAATGCGGCGAAGCGAAAGGATATGACTTAGCTGCGTGTGTTGTGTAATATCCAAATAATGCATTATAGCACCCGACGCAACAACACCCGACGTCATACTTTCGACCCCGAATCCCTTCAGATTATGAGTACCAAAATGACTCAACAAACGATCTCGTGCAGCATCTTCAGTAAATATCCAGTCGTCAAGTTCGAAATAGAAATAGCCATTGCCAAAACTCTCTTCAAACTTTCTCTTAGTACCTCGCTTAATCAATATTTCTTTTGGTGAGAAGTTAGAAAGCAGCTTATCTGCTTCTCCCTTCAATCCTTCATAAACCAGAAACTCACCTGTGGATATATCTAGAAATGAAATGCCAAATAGTTTATCGGAAGTAGAAAAGACAGCAGCCAGAAAGTTGTTTTCTTTATGATTCAACACATTATCGTTGATAGAAACACCCGGCGTAACCAGTTCGGTAATGCCGCGCTTCACCAATGTTTTGGTCTGCTTTGGGTCTTCCAACTGGTCACAAATTGCAACCCGTTTGCCCGCTCTCACAAGCTTAGGCAAATAAGTGTCCAGAGCATGATGTGGAAAACCCGCAAGTTCAACATACTGTGCAGCACCATTGGCACGCCTGGTCAAAGTAATTCCCAATATATCGGAAGCCATAATGGCATCTTCCGCAAATGTCTCATAAAAGTCACCAACCCGAAATAGTAAAACAGCATCCGGATGTTGCTGTTTTATCTCATTAAATTGCCGCATCATTGGCGTTTCCGCAATCTTTTTACCCACTAATTTCTTCTCCTGTTTTTGTAAATTAAGTTCAAATGTACGAAAAATAAATTATTGTTTAGTTATGATGAAGATGATTCCAGCAAAATTTCTGTAAGAACTTTCACACCTTCCGATGCACCCTTCTTTATATGCACCACATCATATTGCCCTGTATGAACATCTTTTGGGTCTATAAGATAAGCCGGAACATTTCTGCCGATATAACCCAGCAATCCGGCAGCAGGGTAAACATTCATCGATGTACCAATAATCACAAACACATCCGCCTGTTCGGCCAACTCAGCAGCATCAGAAATCATAGGCACTGCCTCACCAAACCAGACAATATGAGGACGAAGCTGATATCCCAGTTCACACTTGTCTCCTATATTAATATCTATATTATCGGCTGTCAATTCATAAATTAAACTTTCATTTCGTGTGGAGCGGGCTTTCATCAACTCTCCATGAAGATGCAACACATCAGAACTTCCTGCCTGCTCGTGAAGATTATCCACATTCTGTGTAATAATATGTACATCAAAATGCTTTTCCAATTCAACCAAACCGTAATGCCCTGCATTTGGCTTTACCTTCAGCAATTCCCGACGACGCATATTATAAAATCTTAATACCAATTCGGGGTCGGCAGCAAAACCCTCAGGTGTTGCCACTTGTTCCACAGGGTGATTTTCCCACAATCCGTCAGAATCTCTGAACGTTGCAATTCCACTCTCGGCACTCATACCGGCACCAGTCAACACAACCAGCTTCTTTTTCATAGTAATATTGTTTTTATTTTTACCACTTTAATTTACAAATAATTATATTCACTAAATTAGACCAAATCATCAAATCACATGATGAACATTTTGCACTTAAACATAACAAATATAGTTTTTTATCTCCAAAAATCTATGTAATTCCTTAGAATATTGTACTTTTGCAAGTTAAACTCATAAAGTTAAAATATAAATGGACAAATTAAGTTATGCACTGGGCATGAGCATGGCCTCAAGCTTAGTAAACTCAGGGTTAAATCAAATCGACGTGGACTCATTTGCAAAAGCTTTTGCAACTACCATTAGTGGTGGTGCAGCTGATATGACTCCGCAGGAAGCCAATCAACACATACAAGACTTTTTTAGCAAACGTCAGGAAGAAATGATTGAAGTAAACCTGGAAGAAGGTCGTAAGTTTTTAGAAGAAAACAAAAAGAGAGATACAGTTATCGAACTGCCAAGCGGATTGCAATATGAAGTGATAACAGAAGGCAACGGACCAAAACCGGGTGAAACTGACAGAGTAAAATGTCATTATCACGGCACTTTAATTAACGGTAAAGTTTTTGATAGCTCAGTAGAGCGCGGGCAGCCCGCAGTATTTGGTGTAAACCAGGTAATCAGAGGCTGGGTCGAAGCATTGCAATTAATGCCTGTAGGCTCAAAATGGAAACTGTTTGTTCCGTCAGAAATGGCATACGGTGCACAAGGCGCAGGTGGCGACATCGAACCTAACTCTACTCTTATTTTTGAAGTAGAACTACTTGGAATAGAATAACACAATAACACAATTAATAAAATTAGAAAATCCAACAAAAATGAAAAGAAAGAATTATTTAGTAATTGCATCTGTGATGGTCTTTTCAATTGTGCTTGCATCATGTGGCGGAGGTAGCTCTGCACCTGCAGCATCATTGAAATCGGATGTTGACAGTATTTCATATGCATATGGCGTAAACCTTGCAGAGCAAGGAGGACTCGTTCAGTACCTTGAGCAATCGGGACTTATTGAAAGCACCACCAATATAGAATACGACTACCAGATGAGAATTGCAGCAGCTGACTCACTTGACAAACCGGCTCTGCAAAAAGAGATGAAACAAAAAGTTGATTCACTTAACAAGGTAAATGCTCCAAAACTTGACTCGTTCATCAAAGGATTGAAACAAGCAATGAGCACAGGCGGCAACGACGGCGGTGCTTTTGCACAGGGTCTGGGCATTGGTGATCAGATTGCAAACAAAATGATGCCACAGTTCAGAGACATGGTTTTTGCTGACGATGCAGACAAGAAAATGAACAACAAGCAAGTATTGTCGGGCTTAATCTCTGCACTAAAAAATCAAAAAACAGCTATTAGCAAAAATGATGCAAATACTCTGGTAGAAAGTAAAGTGAATGAAGCTCAGGCAAAAGCTCAGGCAAAACAGGAGGAAGACCTGAAGAACAAATATGAAGATGCTATTGCTGAAGGTGAAAAATTCCTTGCTGAGAATGCAGAACGTGAAGGAGTAGTTACTCTTGAAAGCGGACTTCAATATGAAATAATCAAAGCAGGAAACGGAGAAGTTCCAACTGCAAGCAGCCGCGTAAAGGTACACTATCACGGCACTCTTATTGACGGTACTGTTTTTGACAGCAGCGTTGAAAGAAAAGACCCTGCCACATTTGGTGTTACTCAGGTTATCCCGGGATGGACAGAAGCACTTCAGCTTATGCCTGTAGGTTCAAAATGGAAACTATACATTCCTTACGACCTTGCATACGGCTCACGCGACCAGGGAACCATCAAACCTTTCTCTACTCTTATCTTTGATGTAGAGTTGCTTGGCATCGAAGACTAATTCAATTTATTGAAATAATAACAGCCTTATTAAGAGGTTGTCTCACAATGAAGTATTATTCATTAGAGACAACCTCTTTTTTTACATACCTTTGCACATCTTTATTGAGGACACTCGTCACCTACTGTTGGATGACTTCGACACCTGTCGGAACGACTCGTCACCTACTGCTGGATGACTCCAACACTTGACGGAACCACTCGTCACTACCTGTTGGATGACTTCAACACCTGACGGAACCACTCGTCACCACCTGTTGGATGCCTTCGACACCAGACAGAACCACCGGTCACCAGCTGTTGGATG
>CAYFUQ010000038.1:0-22119 GCA_964346415.1 uncultured Proteiniphilum sp. | reverse complement strand
TAGTCGCTAAACTCGAATGGATTGTAGCCTGCTCCTATTTCTAATGTATATTTTCTGCCGAGTGCAAACTCAAGTCCGAGGTTGGGTGTGGCTGCCACTGCCCAGTGTGCGAAGTTGGTTTTCACTCCCACTGTTTGTGACATGGCACTTACAGTGATTAGAAAAGCAGTTAAAAGTGTAATCGTAATTTTTCTCATACTTTCCATCAATTTTGTTTCTACAAATTTAGGATTTCAGACACATCGATGTTATAACTAAACACACATAAACTTGCAATTAAACGACATATTTTGTTGTTAAATTTGGATTACACAGACATACAAAAACAGTTATAAGGCTGATTATCTGCATTTCATGAAATACATATCAAACAAACTCATATATTAATTTTATATTATATTTTTACCACAAATGGACATTATTATTATGTTAATGGATCACGATGAAAAATGTGTATTCGAATTTAATTACTGATAATAAGACAATTAGATGTTTTGGTATATTTGATGTAATTTGACAAAAACTGAACCTTTTTATTTAAAAGGTGTCCTTTTTCTTATAGTTTTCCCATATAAACAATTGTGTTTTGTACCTTTATTGATAATTCTGTACTATTTCTTTGGATATAATAAATAATAATATATTTTTGTTGTTGATAATGCTTACATCACCATTATGACAAAACACATTATTATATCAATACTACCGCTGATTGCCACTCTATTTTGGCTTGTTGTTATGATTCTGGACAAGGATAAGGGTGACAGACGCTCATTATTAATAACACTGTTCACATATTCGTCGATTGTATACTTTTGTCATGCAATTTTTTTCAATCATCTTTATTCCTTTTATCATATAATTGAGTCGATATGGGTGCTGGCGTCGTTGATGGTGTACCCTATTTTCTATATTTATATACGTGTGCTTACCACGGAGGATAAGCTGGGATGGGGCTGGGCCTGGTTTACATTTCCTGCGGCTCTTATAGCATTGGTGAGCGGTTTGTTATATACATTTATGTCTCCCGAGGAGGCTGAGGCTTTTATAAGAGGGGTATTGTACAAGCAGCCCGGATATGATACCGATACACTGCTGGTGCATCTGCAGAAGATGAGAACGGTAGTGGTTCAGATTGTGTTTTTATTTCAGATTTTGGCCACGTTGCTCTTTGGATTGAGGCTTATAAAGGAGTATAATAGAAAGTTGCATGAGAACTACTCTGACGTCAACGGAAAGAGTTGGATGCCTCTTAAGTATATACTTATCACCTTTGTTTTTGTATCACTCTTATCGGGATTGGCCAATCTTATGGGTAAGTCTTATTTTATAGAGCATCCCAAATTACTTATTGTTCCGTCGCTAACTTTCACGGCAGTGATTTCAGCATTGGGATATTTCTCTTATAAGCATCGTTTCGCTATTGAGGATATGGTACGGGAAGAAGATAAACACACAAATGTATCGGAAAGCAACGACGCTACATCCACGCCTTCTGTTCCTCAGAGATTTCATAATATTGAAGTTCCAACCAATGATTCTCTAAAAAACCAGATTAATTATTTGCTTAAATCTTCGGAGATATACCGACAGAAGGAGTTGAGGATTCATGATCTCAGCTTGTTGCTGAATACAAACAGAACATACCTCTCACAGGTAATCAAGGAGGATTTCGACTCAAACTTCTCTGACCTGATCAACCGCTACCGGACACAGTATGCGGCAAAGCTGCTTGAGACCGATGCAGCCGAGAATGCAATGTCAATGGATGAAGTAGCAAGTATGTCGGGGTTTTCGAGCAAAAGTTCTTTCTTCAGGGTATTTAAAGCCAATATGGGTGTTTCTCCGGGTAAGTATAAAGCTAATGTGAATTAGTTTTCCTTTATGGCCATTCGCTGAAACTGAGAGGGTGTGACTCCAAACTCTTTTTTGAAGGATCGGGAGAAATAGGAGAAATCACCAAAACCGCTTTCCATTGCTATATCGCCAATAGACCGGCCGGAACTGGTGAGAAGCTTCTTTGCTCTGTTGAGCTTTATGTTGTTGACATAACTCATCGTATTCATTCCGGTAACAGCTTTTATCTTTCTGTTGAGATGTGTGGAGCTGATGTTCATTTCGTCTGCCAGTCTATCGGGGAAGAAGTCATTATTTTGAATCTCTCTGTAGATTGTGTCTGTTATCTTTTGCAGAAACACTACATTTTCATTGTACGAGCCTTCCTGTTTTTCTTCCTGCATAATATCGGCACCAATCCGGCTATACTTTTGCCTAAGCGAATCTCTGTTTGCAAGTAAGTTATCTATAAGTGCCAGGAGTTCTTCTTCATTAAACGGTTTTTGCATCACTGTATCTATTCCGGATTTAATTGCAGATATCCTGTCATCAGCGGTTACTTTGGCTGTTATCATTATGATGGGTATGTGGCTTGTGGCAAAGTTATTTTTAAGCATCATGCTCAATGTTTTGCCATCAATCTGCGGCAACATCCAGTCAGTAATAATCAGAGATGGCATCTTTTCTAACGCAATGTCAAGAGCTTCTTTACCATCCTCAGCCTTCAGGACATTGTACTTTTCTTTTAAAATTGAAGAAATATAGAAAATCATATACGAATTATCTTCAACTACCAGAATATTGGGCTTATTGATACCGTTTGAGCTACTTTCAATCGCTTGTGTATCGTCTGACATATCAAAGGCGTCATCAGCACTTTCAAGTCCTCTTAGCAATGCCTGAGTTTTGTGACGGTATTCATGTCTGACAGGTAGCTCTATGACAAATGTAGTGCTGGACGGCGACACAGTTCTTAACGTAAGCGTGCCTTCCATGTTTTTGACCAAATATTTTGAAAATGCAACAAATTCATTAACCTTTTGTCTACTTACTCCCTCTATTTCACGCTGATAAAAGAGATCGATAGTCTCTACTATTTCCTTTTGCGAAATCATTTCGCTCTTGCCTGATATTTCAATATAGCATTTCTTGTTTGCAACATCTTCTCTGACTAAAACCATAACCTGATCTGATTTTGTACATTGTCTTAGCATATAGTTAATCAGATTGCTGATGACCAGTCTCACGTTCTCTTTCGAGAAATCCATAGATATGTCGTCACTGCTACTGTGGAAAAGATAATTTATTGATTTAGATTCTGCCAGCTCTATGAATCCACTGTAGAGGAACTGAGTAAAATGCACAATATTTCCGTGCATCCAGTCTATGTTGTCGTCCGATTTGAGGTTACTGACTGTGAGAACTTCGTTTACAAGACGTACCAGTTTTTTTGACTGTTTTTCAATCAGTTCAAGATCTATCATTATGTGGGGAGAATATCCCGCAGGCATTGAATCTTTGAGCTTGTCGGTCAATCCGCTTATTATGGTAAGCGGAGTACGAAACTCATCCGAGAGTTGTTTATAAAACTCGGATTTCAGTTTTGCATTCTGAATCATCGAGAAGTTACGCTCGCGTTTGATGGCAATATATCTGTAGTGGATGATAAACACTATTATCAGCAAGACTATAATAACTGAAGCAGTTACTATTATTATGCTTTGAATATTGCTTATGGAGGTATATTTTTCGTTAAGTCTGTTTATCTCCTGAGTTCTGACAACCTCTTCATAATCCATTTGTGAATTAAACAGATTTCTCTGTATTTTATCTCTGTTCAATTGTCGTGCATATCTATACGCCTGCTCATCGTGGTGTGTCGCAAGTTTGTTTTTGTTTTGCATTTTAAATAATCTGGATAGTTTATAATTCAGCCTCTCCAGATAGTAGCTATGACCTAACTCGTGCGACAACTCCAATCCTTCCAAATAAATGTGCTCTGCATCAGCAAATCTCTCCTGACCAACAAATGTGTCGCCAAGACTATTGCATATCTTAATTAAGTTAACTTTATCGGTTGTATTTTTCAGTGTATTGTAGGCATTGGTAAGGTTAATTTCAGCCTCTGCAAAGTTGTTTTGTCGGAACTCCAGAACTCCAAAACTCAAAAACGCTTTAGCTAAAGCTGATCGTGAATTTGAGGCAAGGCTCAATTTCAGGGCTTCATTAATGTATTGCCTGGCCGAGTCGTATTGCTCCTGGTTTTGCATCAACCTACCCTTCATCAGCAAAATATCGAAAAGCAAAAGCTTGTCAGACTTTCCCTGCAACAGCTCAGCCGATTTATTAAGATAATCTGTGGCTTTGTTGTGCATATTTAGCAGTAAAAATATTGTGCCGACTCCGGAATATGCCACAGCTTTTTGCGCGACTGCTAACGAGTCGTTCTGATTGTGGTCTCTGCAATCGTTCAACACATTATAATACAGGCGCGAAGCCTCGTCAAGAAGATTGAGTGACATATATATGTCTGCCTGTCGGTTCATCGACACTGACGTCAGATATATACTACCTGCATGTTGCGCCATCTGTTGAAAGGCCAACTCAGATTTTATAGCATTTGAAAATTGATTTTGTGTCTTATATATATCGCTTAGTCGATTTAGTACAATTAGTTGTGTCACCGTGTCGTTAGCCTCTACGGCCGATTCCAGCTTATTATTCAGCAAAAGAGTATCTCTCCCGATATTGTCAAGTGTATTAAAATGTTTTAAATAACTTGCTTTAAGAGAGTCGGTTTCTGTGCCTGTAATACTTTGACTCTTTTTAGAACATGAAAGAGATAACACCGGCAACAAAGACAAAACAATAACTAGGCACCATCTGCCACAATATTTCATTTGCTATGCTTCAATTATCACTCAATAAAATTATCAGCACCGAATGAATAGTTTTTGTTTTGGTAGTTATGATGCAAATATTTTTATTAAGTAAATTAGATAATTACTGTTGCAAATATAATATATTTTTTTGATTTATGTCTTTTTTTTGTAAAAATATCAGACTAATTCCCCAAATTCCACACTTTTTTAACAGAATTAACATTCAAAGCTTGAATACTAACGGGTGTGAGGGGAAGGGGTTCGCAGTTTTTTACAATAATATCGCCCCTTCGGGGCTTAAGATAATTAATAATTGAAAATGGAAAGTTGAAAGTTGAAAGCTAATCGAAGACCCCGATTTATCGGGACTCCTGACTTCTAACTTTTATCTTTTTTCTTTTATCTTCTAGTACACCTCCCTCTTCCCCGCCAACAGCGTATTCTTCATCAGCGACACAATAGTCATTGGTCCCACTCCACCCGGAACGGGGGTGATGTATGAACATTTGGGTGCTACCTCATCGAAGGCTACGTCGCCGGTGAGCTTGAAGCCTGATTTGGTTTTGTTGCTGGGCACGCGGGTGGTGCCTACGTCGATAACCACTGCTCCCTCTTTCACCATGTCGCCCTTCAGGAATTCGGGCACACCAAGTGCGGCAATGATAATGTCTGCCGAGAGGCAAACTTCTTTGATATTCTTTGTGCGACTGTGACACACCGTCACGGTGCAATCGCCGGGGTATCCCTTTTGCATTAGGAGCGAGGCTACGGGTTTGCCCACAATGTTGCTGCGCCCGAGCACTACACAATGCTTGCCGCTGGTTTCGATTTCGTAGCGGCGAAGCAGCTCTACTATTCCCGCGGGGGTTGCCGACAGGAAGCAGGGCATGCCAAGCGACATGCGCCCAACATTGACGGGATGGAAGCCGTCAACATCTTTGCGGTAGTCGATGGCTTCTATAATCTTGTCTTCAGAAATGTGTTTTGGTAAAGGCAGTTGTACGATAAAGCCATCGATATCTGCATCGTTGTTGAGACGATCAACACAGGCAAGCAGCTCTTCTTCAGTCACATCATCTTCGTAACGAATCAAAGTTGAGTTGAAACCCACCTCTTCACAGCTTTTCACTTTGTTTGCCACGTAAGTTTCGCTACCACCATCGTGCCCCACGAGCACGGCTGCAAGATGTGGTGTCTTTCCGCCTGCTGCTTTAATCTCTGCTACTTCTGCAGCTATCTCTTTTTTAATCTGTGCCGATACGGCTCTGCCATCAATTAGATTCATAGACTTTTATTGTTGAGTTGGTTTATCTTCTTCGTCCTCCCTTTCTTGCTCCGCGCATCATTGCTTTTCCGCCTCCGGTGGTCATCATACGCATCATTTTGCGGGTTTCGTCAAACTGTTTAATCAGCTTGTTGACTTCCTGCACGTTGGTACCGCTACCTTTGGCGATACGTGCGCGACGGCTGCCGTTGATTATTTCGGGGGTTTCTCTCTCTGCGGGGGTCATTGAGTATATGATGGCCTCGATTCCTTTGAATGCATCGTCGTCAATGTCTAAGTCTTTGATTTGTTTGCCCACTCCCGGAATCATTGAAGCAAGGTCTTTGAGGTTGCCCATTTTTTTGACCTGCTGGATTTGAGCTATAAAGTCGTTGAAGTCGAATTGGTTCTTCGCAATTCTCTTTTGGAGACGGCGGGCTTCGTCTTCATCATATTGCTCCTGTGCTTTTTCAACAAGAGAAACAATGTCACCCATACCCAGAATACGGTCAGCCATACGTTCGGGATGGAACACATCGAGGGCATCAAGCTTCTCGCCAGTTCCCACAAACTTAATTGGCTTGTCAACAACCGAGCGGATTGACAATGCAGCTCCACCACGGGTATCACCATCAAGTTTGGTAAGCACAACTCCGTTGAAGTTGAGTCTATCGTTAAATTCTTTTGCAGTATTTACAGCGTCCTGACCTGTCATGGCGTCAACCACGAAGAGGATCTCTTCGGGATTAACAGCATCTTTGATGGCCGCAATCTCGGTCATCATCGCTTCGTCTATTGCCAAACGTCCGGCAGTGTCAATAATAACCAGGTCGCGACCTGTGGTTCTGGCATGCTTAATAGCATTTTCTGCAATTTTCACAGGATTTTTGTTGTCTTCTTCAAAATAAACAGGAACCCCTATTTGCTCTCCAAGAATTTTAAGCTGTTCAATAGCGGCAGGACGATATACGTCGGCTGCAACCAGCAATGGATTTTTACCTCTCTTAGATTTGAGCATGTTTGCCAGCTTACCCGAGAAGGTTGTCTTTCCCGATCCCTGCAAACCTGACATCAGGATAACAGCAGGAGTGCCTTTGATATTGATGTCAACGGCTGTGCCTCCCATAAGTGTAGCCAGTTCGTCGTGAACTATCTTTACCATCAGTTGCTGTGGCTTAACGGCTGTAAGCACGTTTTGCCCCATGGCTTTATCCTTTACCGTTTCGGTAAATTCTTTTGCTGTTTTGTAGTTAACGTCGGCATCAAGCAGAGCGCGGCGTACTTCTTTTAATGTTTCGGCAACATTAATCTCGGTGATTCTTCCTTCACCTTTTAATATCTTAAACGACCGTTCAAGTCTGTCACTTAAATTTTCAAACATAGTAATTTATAAAAGTCTATTTATTAATTATTAATGAGTGGCAAAGATAATAAAAAAGCATTATTTATTAAAACCCGCTTTGCTCTTCGAGTTGTTTTTCAAGTTTATTGGCAAATTCTATGCGTCGCTTTATCTCGTTTTTGTATACCAAAGCACGACGTCTTTCGAGTGCTGTTTTGGAAGTTGACTGTTCAAAGAGATCAAACGCCAGATTTGCCCATGTTTGTGCTGCATACATATCTCCAAGCATCTCATGACTTAGGGCTATGTTGTGGGCTGCTTTGGCACGGCTAAGTTTCTTTTTGTCTTTGTCGTAATGTTCGTTCCATTTGGCGAGTGCCTGTGCCCACTGGTTGTCGCGCGCATACATCTCCCCTTCTCTCATCTTTGAAGACATGGTTGTATAGTACCATCTGTCCTGATATTCCCAGTAGGGTGCAAAAACTTTGGTCATCTTTTCGGCAGCATATACCACCAGCTCTTTCATTGCCTCTTCGGTTGAGGGGATAATATTTTCGGCATAGGCTCTGCTGTCTCTTATGGCATATCCTTCCCAGGTGAGGCTGTCAGTAAACTGAACGGCGGGTATCACCCCATCCATAGATGGCATATAAACACGAATGACTGATTGAATTTTCGCATTCAGGTTGGCATACTTATATCCTTCCATCTGATAATAGTCAGTCCACTTGGTCTCAATCAGCATTTTGTCGAGCGACACAATGGCATCGGTGCCTGTTTGCTGTCGCATCTCAATCATCTTTTCGGGAAGTATCGGAAACTCCTGCCAGAAGCTGTTATCTTTTCTAAGTGGGTCATTATAGTATTTTACTGCATCAAAGAATTCCTCTTCCCCAAGGAATTGAGCCAAAGCTTCGGTGTAGTATATTGCAACACTGTCAGACGATGCTGTTGTTCTCTCATAGCTTCGGGTTCCCAGCTTTTTGATGTCATGTCCCACGTCGTTAGGTTGCTGCACCACATTGTTGGCTACCAGAATACTCTTAACAGGAGCAGGCAGTGTTACCTGTGCAGGCTCGTATGTTTCGATACCAAGATAGGCAATACCGGCGCAGCCGGTCATAAAGAGCATGGTTAATAAAGAAAGAATATAAATTGATTGCTTTTTCATAATTAAGTTCTTATCTACATTATATATATGGTGCAAATTTACAAATTTATTTCAGACAGCATCTATGTCACCACGTGAATTGTCTGTTCATCTGTGGAATTGTCCACAAATGTAGGGCATACAATCTTTGTATTGCTACGAGGTATCTGTTAAAGATAATTGTCATAACACAAAACTATAGTTTTTCTCTATAATCCATAAATAGATGAAGGAAAAATAGTACATTTGCCAATCGTAAATTAAATTAAATTCAATACAATATGGCTTTTAATATTATTGTGTTGGCAAAGCAAGTCCCCGATACCAGAAACGTGGGAAAAGATGCTATGAAAGCCGACGGAACAGTTAACAGAGGTGCCCTGCCTGCTATCTTCAACCCTGAAGACTTGAATGCGCTGGAACAGGCGTTGGGCATAAAGGAGCAGTATCCCGAATCTAAGATTACCCTGCTTACCATGGGACCGGGTCGTGCTGCCGAAATCCTTCGCGAGGGATTGTATCGCGGTGCCGATGATGGTGTTTTATTGACAGACCGTGCTTTTGCAGGTGCCGATACGCTGGCTACCGCCTATGCTCTGGCTATGGCTGTACGCAAAATTGGCAAATTCGATATTATTGTGTCGGGACGTCAGGCCATTGACGGCGACACTGCACAGGTGGGTCCGCAAGTAGCCGAGAAGCTGGGTATCCCGCAAATCACTTATACCGAAGAGGTGGAGAAGATTACCAAAAATAAAATTCAGGTGAAGCGTCGTTTGGACAATGGCGTGGAGAGTGTGGAGTCGGGCTTCCCCGTATTGCTGACCGTAACAGGTTCGGCAAGAAGCTGCCGCCCGCGCAATGCCAAGTATCTGCAAAAGTACAAACATGCAAAAACTGTAACAGAGCGTCAGGCTGATTCTACCGACTATATAGATATGTATAGCGCACGTCCGTTCCTCAATCTGACTGAGTGGAGCGTGGCTGATGTGGAAGCAGATATTGAGCAGTGTGGACTGAAAGGTTCTCCCACAAAGGTGAAAAGAATTGAGAACGTTGTTTTTCAGGCTAAGGAGAGCAAACGATATGAGGACAACGATGGTGATATAGAAGACTTGATCAAGGAATTGATTGAAGGTCACACTTTCGGTTAGTTGCATATTTGATACTTAAACACAATTTGATAATACTTTAAACAGCTTTCTCGCAAAACTCCACAAGGAGGGTTGGGAGACTAAATAACAGACATGGATAATTTATTTGTATATCTGGAAATAGAAGATGGTGAAGTGGCTGAGGTATCGCTTGAGTTGCTTACCAAAGGCAGAACGCTTGCCACTGAGCTTGGCTGCAAGCTTGAGGCAGTGGTTGCCGCCGCCGGCACGGACGGAGTTGCCGAACAGGTGTTCCCCTATGGTGTGGATGTGCTTCACGTTTTTGAGGATGAGCGTTTGTCGCCCTACACGACGATGCCGCACACATCAATATTGGTGAACTTGTTCAAAAAAGAGAAACCGCAGATTTGTCTGATGGGTGCCACAATAATCGGGCGCGACCTGGGGCCGCGTGTTTCTTCGGCACTTGGCAGCGGGCTGACAGCCGACTGTACGTCGCTTGAAATTGGCGATCACGAAGATCGCAAAGAGGGTAAATCTTATAAGAATTTGCTTTATCAGATACGTCCTGCATTTGGAGGTACTATCGTTGCAGCGATTATCAATCCAGATCATCGTCCGCAGATGGCTACCGTGCGTGAGGGGGTGATGAAAAAAGAGATTTTGGATGCAAAATATAAAGGTGAGATAGTAACCCACGATGTGAAGGAATATGTGAAGGATGAGGATTTTGTTATAAAAATCATCGACAGACATATTGAAAAGTCGAAAGTAAACATAAAGGATGCTCCCATTATTGTATCGGGCGGATATGGCGTGGGTTCGAAAGAGAACTTCGACCTGCTGTTTAAACTTGCTGACGTGCTGGGCGCCGAAGTGGGTGCTTCGCGTGCTGCGGTGGACGCCGGCTTCGTGGATGCTGAAAGACAAATCGGGCAGACAGGTATCACCGTTCGCCCCAAACTATATATAGCTTGTGGTATCTCGGGACAAATTCAACATATTGCCGGGATGCAGGAAAGCTCTATCATCATTTCAATCAACAGTGACCCTGATGCTCCTATCAATGCCGTAGCGGATTATGTGATTACGGGATCGGTGGAGAGTGTGGTGCCGAAGTTGATTAAGTATTACAGAAAAAATTCGAAATAAGATGCCAAATTTTTATAACGATACCCCGCAGTTCAAACACTACCTTAGTCATCCGCTGATGAAAAGAATTGTTGAACTAAAAGAAAGAGGCTACGCCGATAAAGATGTTTACGACTACGCACCCATGGACTTTGAAGACGCCATGGACAGCTACGACAAAGTGCTGGAAGTAGTTGGCGAAATATGTGCACAAATCATTGAGCCTAACGCTGAAGCAGTTGATCATGAAGGTCCTTACATTAAGGATGGAAGAGTGGCATATGCTGCTCCCACTCAGGAAAACCTGGATGCACTGAACAAGGCTGAGATGATGGGAATGGCGTTTCCGCGAAAGTATGGCGGCCTTAACTTCCCAATGGTTCCATATATGATTTCGGCAGACATTGTGAGCCGTGCCGATGCAAGCTTCCAGAATATTTGGATGCTTCAGGATTGTGGAGAAACCATTTATGAGTTTGCCACAGAGGAACAAAAAGATAAATACCTGCCCCGTGTGGCAAAGGGCGAGACAATGTCGATGGACCTCACCGAGCCGGATGCAGGTTCGGACCTTCAGGCAGTGATGCTGAAAGCTACATACAACGAGAAAGAAGATCAATGGTATCTGGACGGAGTGAAACGATTTATCACCAACGGTGATGCGGATATTCATCTTGTGCTTGCCCGCTCTGAAGAAGGAACTAAAGATGCACGCGGTCTTTCGATGTTTATATATGACAAGCAGGAAGGTGGCGTTTCAATTCGCCGCATTGAAAACAAAATGGGAATCAAGGGTGCTCCCACTTGTGAGATTGTCTTCAAACACGCAAAAGCGGAACTTGTTGGTGCGCGCCGCATGGGATTGATTAAATATGTGATGTCGCTGATGAACGGTGCACGTTTGGGCATTATGGCACAATCGGTAGGAATATCGGAAGCTGCCTGCCGTGAGGCATTTGAGTATGCTAAGGAGCGTCGCCAGTTTGGTAAGCCTATCATTGAGATGCCGCCTGTGTATGAGATGCTGGCCAATATGCGCGCAAAGACAGATGCCACACGGGCGTTGCTTTATGAGACTTGCCGCTTTGTGGATATGTACAAAGTGCTGGAAGATATTTCAAAAGAGCGCAAGCTGACTCCTGAAGAGCGCAAGGAGATGAAATATTATTCTCGTCTTGCTGATGCATTCACTCCGCTTGGCAAAGCGATGAGCAGCGAGTATGCTAACCAGAATGCTTATGATGCAGTTCAGGTGCATGGTGGTTCGGGATATATGAAAGATTATAAGTGCGAGCGTCTGTATCGTGATGCACGTATCACTAATATATATGAGGGTACAACTCAGCTACAGGTGATCGCGGCAATACGCCACGTGACTACCGGGACATTTATGCAGCGCATCAGAGAATATGAGGCTATGCCGGTGTCGCCCGAACTGGAGCCACTGAAGCGTGTGTTGAACACAACAGCACAGAGATTTGAGAAACTTGTGGAGGTTGTGACCGAAGCAAAAGACACTGAATATCTCGACTTCCACGCCCGCCGTTTGGTTGAGAGTGCTGGTCATGTGGTGATGGGACATCTGTTGCTTCAGGATGCAAACGAAAAGCCGGAGCTTTTCAGACGCAGCGCAGAGGTGTATATCCACTACGGACAAATTGAAGTGGTGAAAAACCACAACTTTATCACTAAATCAAGAATTGAGGATTTGGGATATTACAAACCCGATCTGGGATAAAGTTTAGAAAGAATAGATATTCATTTATCATGTACTTAGAGGGTGTGTCACAATGTGATTTCACCCTCTTTTTATTAAAGATTTTATTTTTATTATATCTCAATGCAATAACACTCTATAACATTACAAAATTGAAAACACAAAGAGTATTAATACATTCGGAGTTTTCAAACTTAAAATATACGATTGTAAGATTACATTGGTTGTTTTCAAACTTGAAATATATCAATATAAAACTACATTGGCAGTTTTTAAACTTGAAATATATCTATGTAATACTACATTGGTAGTGTACAAGATTAAAATGTATCAATGTATATTGACAAATATCACTAAAAGAAAAGAAACTGCATATTGTTTTTATAACATCTCCGGGGAACAGAGGTTATTGTGACATTATTGTGGAAATATTACGCAATTGTTGATTTTCCCCTGTCGTTTTTTTGTTTATTACAATATTTATTCTTTCTTTGCATTACCAAAACGAAATTATTACAAACAACTAAAACATTTTTGCCTATCGGAATGACATTACGCAATTAAATAACATTTTAATCTGTATAGTAATGGATATTCTTATGTCGATGACCGACGAACAGTTGGTTGCATCGTATGCCGAGGGCAATAACGACGCTTTTGATGTACTCATAGACAGACATCAACAATCTCTCTTCAGCTATATATTATATATTACCCGCAACCGCGATTTGGCTGAGGATGTGTTTCAGGAAACTTTTATTAAAGCAATCACCACCATCAAGCAGGGCAAGTATGTGGAATCGGGCAAGTTTAAGGCCTGGATATCCCGCATTGCACACAATCTCATCTTTGACCATTTCAGACGAGAGCAAAAAGAAAAGATGCTCTACAATGATGACTATGAGTTTGATTTATTTAATAACTCATCGCTCTCGGATGATAATATAGAAACGGTGATGGTAAAATCGCAAGTGATGAAAGATGTGCGAAGATTAATAAATCATCTGCCTGATGTGCAGCGGGAAGTTCTCACAATGCGCTATTTTGAAGACCTAAGCTTTAAGGAAATTGCTGAGCGAACAGGTGTGAGTATCAACACTGCCCTGGGTAGAATGAGGTATGCTATTATTAATATGAGGAAAATAGCAGAAGACAATCAAATGATATTATCGCTCAACTAACCCATCCGTGATAAAAATAATGAAACAGAAAACCTGCAAATAATAAAACATCTAAAATCTGAAATCATTATTTTTTATTATCGCAAATATATGGTATTTTTGTAGAAGCTTTAGTAGAGAATGTTAATGCGCATAATCTCGACGCAAAGTTCACAATCATAGAAGATTAATAAACAATTATATTAAATTCTACAAACAATGAGAAAAAATCTGTTTTATGTACTGGTGGCAACATTGGTTGTATTTACAACCTCTTGTGGCAATTTGAAGCCATTGTCGCAATCTAATTTTAAAGCGACCCCTTCGCCACTTGAAACTGTTGGCAACAATGTTCCCGTAACAGTTAACGGTACTTTCCCGGAAAAATGGTTTAAGAAAAATGCAACCGTGAAGGTTACACCTGTTCTTAAATATGCCGGTCACAAAGAAAGTTATGGTTCGGCACAGGATTTTCAGGGTGAGAAAGTTAGCGGTAACGCAATAGAAGTACCCTACAAAAGAGGCAGCAACTTTAGCATGAACTTCAACTTCCCATTCGAGGCTGATATGCTTAGTTCAGAACTTTACCTTCGTTTCAACGGAAAGGTAAAGAACAAAGCGGCAAAACTGCCCGACGTAAAAGTTGCTGATGGTATCATAGCTACTTCTGCACTGGCAAGCGCTGCATCATCAGGTCCATCTGTTGCTCCTGACGGATTCCAGAGAATTATCAAAGAAACGCAAGATGCAAATATTCATTTCGTGATTCAACAGGCAAACGTTCGTTCATCTGAAATCAACAAATCGGATGTAAACGAATGGAAAAAGCGTGTTGAAGAGGCATTCAATGATCCTCGCCAGAACCTTCACGTAGAAGTTTCTGCTTATGCATCACCTGATGGTGGTCTTTCACTTAACGAGAGACTTGCAGCTCAGCGTGAAAAAAACACTTCAGAGTATGTTGAAAAAGAACTGAAGAAAAAGAATATTGATACAGGAGTTAATGCTCACTACACCGCACAGGACTGGGAGGGTTTCCGTCAATTGCTTGAGGCTTCAAACCTTCAGGATAAAGATCTTGTGTTGAGAGTACTTTCAATGTATCCCGATCCGGAAACTCGTGAGCGTGAAATTAAAAATATCTCAGCAGTATATGGCGACCTTGCAACTGCAATTCTTCCACAACTGCGTCGTTCACGTTTGATTGCAAATATCGAAATCATAGGTAAATCAGATCAGGAAATTATGGAGTTCTGGAGAACTAATCCCAAAGAACTTTCACCTGAAGAGTTGCTTTATGCTTCTTCTTTGACTGACGACAGCGCTGAGCAGGATAAAATTTATCAGTATGTAACTGTAAACTTCCCTCAGGACTACAGAGGCTGGAACAACCTTGCAGCAAGTTATTTCAAATATGGTCAATATGACCTGGCAAAACAGGCACTTAACCGTGCTACAACTGTTGCTCCCAATGCACCGGAAGTAAACGCCAACAATGCATTGTTCTCACTAATGGACGGCAACACAACCGCTGCGAAAGAAATGATGGGTAAAGCATCGGGTGCTAATAACCTGGAAGCTATCATGGGATTGATGAACATCATGGAAGGTGACTACAATCAGGCTGCTGATGCATTCAAGGGCACAAGCTCTAACAATGCTGCACTTGCTCAGATTTTGAGCAGCAACTATGTTGGCGCAGAAAGCACACTGAAGGGTATCAAGGCTCCTGATGCATTAACTTATTATCTGCTTGCAGTTGTGGGTTCAAGAACCAATAACTTCAATGACGTGCTTAGCAATCTGACTTCAGCATTTGCTTTAGACAAGTCACTTATAGCAAGAGCACTTGCAGACTTGGAATTTGCTAAATATAGAAACAACGCTGACTTCAGAGCATTGCTTAACTAAGATACAAATTACTTGGTAACACAAGTTTTATAAAAAGGGCTGCTCATCACGAGCAGCCCTTTTTGTTTATCTATTCACACTCTTTATCAATTAATTGTGCGAAGAATCGAGCGATGGATATCTTATGTCCTTATAAAATCGTATCTTTGCAGTCATTTTTAATAAAATAATAAATCTATATGAATTTTGTAGAAGAACTCCGCTGGAGAGGGATGATTCATGAAATCATGCCCGGAACGGAAGAACAATTACAGAAAGAACAAACGGCAGGATATGTGGGTATAGACCCTACTGCTGACTCACTGCACATCGGACATCTGGTGGGCGTTATGATGTTGAGACACCTGCAGCGTGCAGGTCACACTCCCATTGCACTGGTGGGGGGAGCAACAGGAATGATTGGTGACCCGTCGATGAAATCGGCAGAGCGCAACCTGCTTGACGAAGAGACTTTGCGTCACAATCAGGAAGGAATTAAAAAGCAATTGGCTAAATTCCTCGATTTCGAAAGTGATATCCCCAATAAAGCTGTTTTGGTAAACAACTACGACTGGATGAAGGACTTTTCTTTCCTCTCATTTATCAGAGACGTTGGAAAGCACATCACCGTTAATTATATGATGGCCAAAGATTCGGTGAAGAAACGTATCAGTGGCGACGGAAATGAAGGACTCTCGTTTACTGAGTTTTCTTATCAGCTGTTGCAGGCTTACGACTTTCTGCACTTATATAAGAATATGAACTGTCGCCTGCAGATGGGTGGATCCGACCAATGGGGCAACATCACCACAGGAACTGAGCTAATCAGACGTGTGGAAGGAGGCTCGGCATTTGCACTGGTATGCCCGCTTATCACTAAGGCCGATGGCGGAAAGTTTGGCAAAACTGAAAGTGGCAACGTGTGGTTAGACCGCAAATATACGTCACCATATAAGTTCTATCAGTTCTGGCTGAATGTGAGCGATGATGATGCAGAAAAATACATAAAGATATTTACTTCACTGACAAGAGAAGAAATTGAAGCACTCGTTGCAGAGCAACAGGCGGCTCCACACCTGCGTCCGCTACAAAGGAAGCTGGCTGAAGAGGTAACCGTGATGGTTCACTCGCGTGAAGATTATGATATGGCTGTCAACGCTTCTGAGATTCTGTTTGGCAGATCTACTTCTGAGACATTGCGCTCGGTGGATGAAGAGACTTTCCTGCAGGTGTTTGAGGGAGTGCCACAATTCAATATCTCTAAAGATATACTTAAAGATGGTATCGCTGCCGTGGACCTTCTTGCAGAGGCTACATCCGTATTCCCTTCAAAAGGTGAAATGAGAAAAACAACTCAGGCAGGTGGTGTTTCTATCAATAAAGAGAAACTTGGGCAGTTTGACGAACTTATAAATGAAGACGAACTGATTGGTGGTAAATATATATTGGCGCAACGCGGCAAGAAGAATTACTTCCTGATTATTGCCGAATAAACACTGTTTAAACACCGTTTAAATGACAAACAAAAGAGCATATAATTATCAGATTAATACACAGCACATCGATTTTCAGAAGAATGTAACGTTGTCGTCGCTGTTTCATCTGATTATGAAAACTGCCGGAACAGACGCAGACAATAACGGGTTTGGAGTACTTAAGCTTCAGTCGGAAGACTTTACCTGGGTTTTGTCGCGCTTTGTTCTCGATATGGAGCGTTTTCCGCAGGAAGATGAAAAAATAATTATTGAAACCTGGATTGAGGATGTAAACAGAATCTTCACAACCAGAAACTTTGCTATAAGAAACGGCAACTCTGAAATTATTGGATATGCCACTTCATCGTGGGCAGTAATCGATATTAAAACAAGGCAGAGTGTGCAGTTGGATAATATGCCCGAACTGAATGATTTTGTCGTAAACGAATCCACACCTATTGGAGCTACTACCCGCATTGCAGGTGTGGAGGGCGAAGTGGCAAACACATTCAGAGTAAAATACAGTCATATCGATGTAAACAGACATGCAAGCAGTCCATATTATATCCAATGGATTGCAAATTGCTTCCCGCTGGAGTTTTATGAAACTCACCATCTGAAAAGATTTGAGATTAACTTTCTGAGAGAGGTGACTTTTGGAGATACCGGCGAAGTATTCCGCGAAGAAGTTGCAGAAAATGATTACTACTTTCAGATAAATACTAAAGAAAAAGGTATAGCTTGCAGGGCAAGAATGCTGTTTGTATAACAGTTTTGCTACATTTTGACATGATTTTATGGTTTTATTGAAAAACGAAGCCTAAAAGTTTGGTCATAATAAAAAAAAGATATACTTTTGCACTGCTTTTCACGAAGCACAAT
Source organism: uncultured Proteiniphilum sp. (assembly GCA_964346415.1). Taxonomy (GTDB): domain Bacteria; phylum Bacteroidota; class Bacteroidia; order Bacteroidales; family Dysgonomonadaceae; genus Petrimonas. The sequence goes on along the minus strand of CAYFUQ010000038.1, from coordinate 4,275 downwards.
AAGGATTGTCCTATGGTGTAATGGTAGCACTCCTGGTTTTGGTTCAGTCAGTCTAGGTTCGAATCCTGGTAGGACAACAATCGAAAAAGCCCACTTTCTTTTCAGAGAGCGGGCTTTTTGTTTTTTACCGTTGTGTCTTTTTATTCGAGTATCAATTCAATAACAGGAATTTCAACATTCGGTTTCAACACAGGGAGACTCAGGTTCAGATTGTCTGCCGCATCAGGGTCTTCAACACGATGATGGCCATAGGGTGCAGTTATTTTGATTTCAGAACCATCGTGCAAAAACTGTGCGTATTTTACTTTACCTTTATATCCGGGCAAGGTGAAGTTTTGAAGAGGATAATCAAGCAAATGGATATAAAGTCGGTTTGTATTGGGATTGTAAGTCAGAAGTGAGTTTACTGGCTCCTTGAAATCCACGGGAGCTTGCGTGCAGTTATATATCGAGCGGTTGTTGAAGTGCATCCACTCTCCTATCCCACCAAGGGCCTTTGTGGCACGGTAATCAAACTCTCCACGCGCAGTGGGTCCCACATTCAGCAACAGGTTACCTCCTTTACTTACTGATTCGATAAGCAGAACCAATAGCTGCTTGTTGTCTTTCCACGACATCTCATCACGGTAATATCCCCAGCTGCCCGAGAAGGTCTGGCATGTTTCCCAAAATACTTTCTCTCCATCTATCTCAGGCCATTTTTCAACCTTATATTGTTCGGGGGTTATAAAATCCCATCCACCTTCCACATCTTTCAGGTCGGCTCTGTCGTCAATAATGATTCCGGGTTGTAGTTTGCGAACCAGTTTTAGGAGTTCGACCGAATCCCATTCGTCACGCCCCTTTCCAAATTCCCCGGGATATGAGAAGTCGAGCCAAAGAATATCTATTTTCCCATAATTGGTGAGTAGCTCCGTTACCTGATCTTTAAGGAACTTACGATACTTATTCATATCACGTCCTTCATTCAGCTTGTCATACGCTTCTTTGGTTTGTTGCTGAGGACGCTGTGGGTGCAAGTTGTCTATTGTAAAGTCGGGATGATTCCAATCTATAAGTGAATAGTAAAACCCCACTTTCAACCCTTCGGCTTTGAATGCATCTACCCATTCTTTGATAATATCTTTCCCATATGGCGTGTTCATTACATTATAATCTGTATGTTTTGTATCAAACAGACAAAAACCATCGTGATGTTTACTTGTGATTACTGCATACTTCATACCGGCCTCTTTGGCCTGCTTAGCCCAATCTGTAGGGTTATACAAATCGGGATTGAAATAGTCAAAATACTTTTGATAATCTTCCTGACTGATGCGCTCGTTGGTCATCACCCATTCATGTCGTGCGGGAAGTGCGTAAATTCCCCAGTGAATAAACATGCCAAATCGATCGTTGGTCCACCATTGTAGTCGTTCTGTTTTATGTTCTTTGGTCTCATTCCAGACCTTCTCCTGAGGATAGAGGCTGCTGCCTGTGAGCAGCACTATCATGAGAAGCATAATAATTTTTTTCATGTTCTAAATTTTAAATGAGATATTAGTTGTGCTTTATTAATCATCAGTCACAAACATACATAAAAAACCTCTTATCCCGATGAAGCATTTTGATATATATTAAGCTGTTCATAAAATTATTTTGCCTTTACCCCTTTTTCGAGTATTTTTGTAATTAGTTTATGGCTTTTGAAAAAGCCTTTCATAAAACAATTTACACAATCAAATGACATTCAGTAAAAAGTATATATATATAGTACTGCTATTTCTATTTTTTCATCTTTCACTATATCCACAACAATATCGCAGCCCGCTTGATATTCCTCACGCGCTAAGTGCCAACTTTGGGGAATTGAGAAGTAATCACTTCCACTCGGGACTTGACTTTAAGACTCAGCAGGTAATAAACAAGCCTATATATGCGGTTGAAGACGGATTCATATCACGAATAAGTGTTTCACCGGGCGGTTATGGTCTGGCGCTATACATCGACCATCCATCAACGGGACACACATCAGTTTATGGACACCTGAATAGTTTTTCAAAAAAGATAACAACTTATGTAGTTGAAAAGCAATACGAGCTGGAAAGCTATAGAATCGACGTGCAGCTTGAACCTCATCAGATACCTGTTTCGAAAGGTGAACAGGTGGCGCTTAGCGGTAATACAGGCAGTTCGGGAGGTCCACATCTCCATTTCGAGCTTAGAGATACCAGAAGTGAAGACCCGATAGACCCGCTAATATTTTACGCCAACAGTGTGGCAGACACACAAAAGCCCGACCTGCGTGGTATAGCTTTCTATCCGGTGGCAGGTAGCGGTGCAGTAAATAATTCAGACCAACCGTTAAGGCTAACTATATCTAAAAACGGACAGGGAGTGCCCTTACCTATACCAATACCTGTGAAAGCATGGGGAAAGATTGGCATGGGAGTAAAGGCATACGACAAAATGAATGGGCAGGCAAACATATATGGTGTGAAATATGTGCGCCTGTATGTGGATGATGAACAAATATTCAGCAGTATTGTCAATCGAATCTCTTTTGACAAGACACGTATGATAAATTCTTTTGTGGACTATGAAGACTGGCGAGAAAGAAAATCGTTTTTCATGAAATCATTTGTTGAGCCGGGCAACTCACTCAACTATTATGACGCAATCAACAAAGGCTATATAGAAATTGACGAGGAACGCAACTACAACATGAGATACGAACTTGAGGATCATCATGGCAATATAATGACATATAAGTTTGTAGTGCAGGGAGTGCGGCAAGACATTAGCAGAGATACGGAAAAGTGTGACAACTTTATGCCCTGGAGTTTATACAACTCATACATGAGTCAGGATTTCATTCTCGATATTCCATCGGGCAACTTCTACAGCAGTATGTGCTATAATCACAAAATTACACAATCTGACAGCTATTTCTCCAACATTTATCAGGTGCACAACAACCCTGTTCCATTGCACAATAGTGCTAAAATGTGGATACAACTTCGCAACGACATATTGCAAAACAGGCAACAGTATGGAATTGTGGAGATAACCAAATCGGGGAAAACCGCATGGGTTGGTGGAGATTATAAAAATGGTGGCATAAGTACCGGTATAAGAGAGCTTGGCAAAACCTACGCAATTGAGGCAGACACCACTAGTCCTATCATTACTCCCGTTAATCAGGCAAGCTGGGTATCGGGAAGAAAAATACAAATAAGACTAAGCGATGACAAAAGCGGCATCGCACACTTCAGAGGAACAATAAACGGCAAATATGTTCTCTTTTCCCATGACATGAAATCGTCAGTTTACACCTACATATTTGACGACAGCAGATTGGAAAAGGGGCAAAAGCAACAACTACAATTTATTGCTACAGACGGTGCCGGCAATGTGTCTGAGTATAATTATGAATTCACTTATTAAAACCCTATATTTCACAGCAAGCGAGTAGATCTCGTGAACATGAAATTTAGAAATTCTTTAACTGATAAAAAACTAAACATCAAAAATTATATGTATTTTTGATAACTTATAATTGTGAAATATAATGGAAAATTTTGAACGTATCGGATTTGACAATGAGAAGTATTTACAGGAACAAACCGAGGCAATTCTTAAACGTGTAAACAAATTTAACGACAAACTATATCTGGAATTTGGCGGTAAGATTCTGTATGACTATCATGCTTCAAGGGTACTTCCCGGGTTTGCCTACAACGTGAAGATGCGTCTCCTGGAGAAACTGAAAGACCAGGTTGAAGTGATAATGTGTATCTATGCCGAAGACATTGAGCGCAACAAAATCAGAGCTGACTTTGGAATCACATACGACGTGGATGTACTCAAAAGCATAGACGACATGAAGTGGTATGGGATAAATGTGGCCGCAGTGGTAATTACACGCTATGAAAAACAACCGGCCGCCGATATATTCAAAAACAAACTGGAGATGCAGGGAATAAAAGTATATCTGCATTATCCTACTCGGGGATATCCGGAGAATGTTGACCTCATCGTAAGTGATGAAGGATATGGCTCCAATGCTTATATCGAAACAACCAGACCCATTGTGGTAGTGACGGGTCCCGGACCGGGCAGCGGTAAACTGGCAACGGCTCTGAGCAACCTTTACCACGACTACAAAAAAGGAGTTAACAGCGGATATGCAAAGTTTGAGACTTTTCCTATTTGGGATTTGCCTAAAGATCACAATGTAAACATAGCTTACGAAGCTGCAACTGCCGACCTGGGTGACGAGTGCATGATTGACCC
>CAYFUQ010000037.1:0-22615 GCA_964346415.1 uncultured Proteiniphilum sp. | reverse complement strand
TTTTTTGTTAGTTACTAAAAGGATAACTATATATTTTTTAATCTGTCGATTACACTTGTGTCGATATCGGCATTAAGTGGAACGTTAACTTCAATATCATCAATCAGGAATCCTTTAATGGGTTCCGGTTCGGGAGTTCCCAAATCAATTGTCTCAATTACCTCTTCTACTGTTTCAGTCTTTTTCTTCACAATTAAACTCTTGCCGACAGCCAGATTATCGTTACGAAGTCCATTCCAGGATTTCAACTGAGATACGGTCACACCATTTTTGGAGGCAATTCTTCCAAGGTTATCACCTCTTCTTACTCTGTAGTACTCATTAACCGAACGGGTAGTAATTTGAGTTTTACGTCCGGCATTTGAAGCGATGGTGATTTGCTCAGGCTCAGGTTTTGGCACTGCTTTCCTTTGTACAATAAGATTTTTACCTACACTTATTTTAGTTGATCTTAAATTATTCCAAGACCTAATCTGAGAAACAGTTGTTCTGTTTCTGGATGCTATTTTAGATAAGGTATCACCACTTCTAACACGATAATAGACGTTTTCAAAATCGCCGTCTGTTGTTGTGCTTACATTACTATTAGATGTTATGTAGTTATCGGTGTTCAAGCGATGAGTGTTTAGCTGATTGTCTTTATATTGTATAATTTCATTTTCTTTCTCCAGAAATGCGGTTACCATATTTGTGGGTAGCACAAGAGCATAGCTCTTGAAGTTTCCTGGAATTTGGTCACGCTTAAACTGAGGATTCCATCTTCTAAGATTACTGATTGGAATATTTAGGACTTCTGATATCTGAGAGAAGTGTACTTTATTATCAACATGTATTGTATCGAGAGCGAATAGCTCTGTTTTTGTTTCTACAGGACAGATGTTATGCTTGTCATAGTTGTTCATAACATAATTGGCAGCAACAAAAGCCGGGACATAACCTCTGGTCTCTTTTGGAAGATTATAATATATTTCCCAATAGTCACGCTTGCCTCCACTTCTAGTAATTGCCTTGTTTACATTTCCCGGGCCACAATTATATGCTGCAATTACAAGGTTCCAATCTTCATAAATTGCATAGAGGTCTTTGAGATACTTTGCTGCTGCTTCAGATGACTTATAAGGGTCACGACGCTCATCAACCAGACTGTTAACCTGCAAACCATAACCTTGTCCTGTTCTCAGCATAAATTGCCAAAGCCCTGTAGCACCTGCGCGTGACACCGCAACCGGATTCAATGCCGATTCAATAACAGGAAGATATTTAAGCTCCAATGGCAATCCCTCTCTATCAAGGATCTGCTCAAACATAGGAAAATAATAACTTCCCACTGTAAGCATATGCGCAACAAGATCACGTTTACGAGCTGTGTACATTTCAATATAGTTCTTTACTACCTGATTGTAAGACATTTCCATTTCTGTAGGAAGCTCATACAGATTACGTGTATAAACAGAGTCATGATAAACGATATTATTCCCTCTGGAGCAGTCACCATCGTATGAGGTGAACTCAATTTGCCAGTCGTGCAAAAGTGTTGACAGCTTCTTTGTCAAGTGTTCAGGCGCAACAATTGCATCATCTGCTAATTGGGTCTTATTGTCTTTCGTAATGTTTTGCGAATATAATTGCAAAACAAGCGCAGAGCTAATTAAAACTAACGCTACAAATTTATTTTTTCTCATTGTGTTGTTGAAAATTAGAAACAAAAAATCAGAAAGTCACACTCCACTTAAAGCCAATGCCGTCAGCGAGGAAACCATGCTTAAAGTCCCTTTGAATCAACGATGGTTCAATACGCATCGACAAATCAGGACTTACATCAAACTCAAAAAGTTGAGCATCAACATATGCATCAACAATCCCCAGCCCATATAGAGCCACACCTATAATAATACTCAAGTCCCTGTAGTACCTGAAATAGTTTTTACGATCTTTGAGCACTCCCGTAAACCAATTCTTATCTATCGTATCATGATCCCGCCCATAGGGCAAAAGATCAATCCAGGCAGTATCATTGGGATCATCTTTGAGAATTGAACGATAGCCTGCCAGATAATCAGAATAATGAGTATTATTCCATGTAATTGCGTAGGTAACACCTACAAAACCACCATATAAAATAGGTAACTTCCAATACTTTTGATTATATATTTGACCTAATCCGGGAAATATAGCTGAGTATATAACAGCTTTCTTTGGATTTGGCTTAAAACTTTTAGAAGTCAAAACAACAGATTTATTTATCACAGACGAATCTACTGTATCAAGCGACAAAACAATTATCGAATCTTCTACAATATCAATACCTGAATGGTCAGGCAACACCAATACTGAGTCGGGAAGTAACGAAATGGAATCAGCCGACAAAACAATTGAATCAGTGGGCTGAAGAAGAATATTTTCTTGTGCTTTCAACTGAAATGAAGCAACAAAAAAAAGAAACAGGAATAGTATGTTTTTAAATTTCAACATATAGTCCTATTTCTTCATCAGGTCAAACATACCGATAATGCGTTCAAGTTCTTCCGGAGATGCAAAAGGAATTGTAATCCTACCCTTTCCGCTTTTGTTATAAGAAAACTTGACATCAGTCTTAAAATAGTTAGACAAATGATCTTTGAGCGCATCAAAAACATCATCCTCTATCTTGGTTGACTTAGCAGGCTTAGCTTTTTTATCCTTGCCGCTCTTAGTGCCATCCTGTGAGTATTCTCGCACAAGCGATTCAACACCTCTTACAGAAAGTCCCTCTTCTAAAATTTGATTATAAAGCTCCAGCTGTGCTATTGGATCATGTATTGTTACCAAAGCACGCGCATGCCCCATATCTATTTTCTTATCCTTTACTCCCATTTGCACTTCTGCAGGCAACTTCAAGAGTCGAAGATAATTTGTAATTGTTGCTCTCTTCTTACCCACCCTTTCACTCAACTGCTCCTGAGTGAGCGATAGTGCATCAATTAAATTCTGATAAGCTAATGCAATTTCTATAGAGTTAAGATCTTCACGCTGAATATTCTCAACCAATGCCATCTCCATCAGTTCATCATCATTAGCCGCTTTAACATATGCGGGAATGGTAGTAAGTCCTGCAATGAGTGAGGCTCTGTAACGACGCTCTCCGGCGATAATGCGGTACGTACCATCATCTTCCATTCGCAATGTTATAGGTTGGATTATTCCAATTTTACTTATAGACATTGCCAGCTCTTCCAGAGATTCCTGATCGAAAAAGCTTCTTGGCTGATCGGGGTTGGGGGCTATTTTATCAAGTTCCACCTCTACTATAGAAGTTGATCCTTGCGATTCTCCTTCACTAAAAGTTATCAGTGCATCCAAACCTCTTCCTAACGCATTCTTTTTAGCCATAATATAAAAACTTAGCCTGCAAAGTTAAGCATTTTTTTCGATAATTTCCTGAGCCAGCTGCATGTGGTTAACAGCACCGCGCGAACCGGCATCGTACATCAATGCAGGTTTGGCATGACTCTGAGATTCACTCAACGTAATATTTCGCTGAATAACAGTATTAAATACCAATTCCTTGAAGTGCCCTCTCACCTCTTCATATATCTGATTATGTAAACGAAGGCGCGAATCATACATGGTCAGTAAGAATCCTTCAATTTCGAGATTAGTATTTAGTTTTGATTTTATAATCTTAATTGTGTTGAGCAATTTAGTCAAACCCTCAAGTGCAAAATACTCACACTGCACCGGAATAACGACAGAGTCTGAAGCAGTAAGCGCATTTACGGTAATAATTCCCAAAGATGGAGAGCAGTCAATCAATATATAATCATATGACTCTCTGAGTGGCAAAAGTAATTCCCGCAATCTTCTTTCGCGGTTATCCATTTGCACCATTTCAAGCTCTGCGCCTACAAGGTTAATATGTGAAGGTATAATATCAATGTTCTCAAAAGGTGTGCTCATCACCACATCAGGCGATTTGCTCTTACCAATTAATCCTTCATAAATAGTACTTTTTAAGTTTCTTATATCTATACCCAGTCCTGATGAAGCATTTGCCTGAGGGTCAGCATCAACAACAAGTACCTTTTGCTCTAATGCAGCCAATGACGCTGCCAGATTAATAGTAGTAGTAGTTTTACCAACTCCTCCCTTTTGATTTGCTAACGCAATTATCTTACCCATTAATTTCCAATTTGATTTGACAGCAAAATAAGTAATATTTCTTTTAATTCGATGTTAATTTAATGAAATGTTGCCTATTTTGTTGATAAACTACTAGTAATGTGTATAAACTAAGCTACTCCCAACTAAAATCAGGTCCTTCTGATGAGCTGCTTAACAAATTGTCTTTTTCAAAGAAAAACTGTTCTTCTCCAAAAGCAGGTATAAGCTGATCAATCCAGGTTGCTCGTCCGTCATATTTTGCAAAAAATGGAATATCAACATAGTTAGGATTACGGCACTGCAAAAAGCGAAGCACAAAAACCTTCTCCCCCTTTATTTCACTAATTCCCAACACCTGTACCTTGCCCGGGTTAGCGCTCATACTTGGTCCGCGTACGGTACGGCATATACCGCTGACATTAGAGTATGCTTTCTGAAATATCCGCCAGGATCTTGCCAGCGGAACCTCAAAGAAAGACTTAGATCCGGTGTCGCGTGCAATAAACATATAATATGGAATCATTCCCAGCTCAACTTGCTTTGTCCACATTTCAGACCATGTTTTATGATCATCATTAATGTTTTTAAGCAAAGGTGATTGTGTTCTGATAACTGCACCGGTATTGTTTATTCGTTCAGTAGCAACTTTTACTGCTTCTGTTGACAGCTCTACCGGGTGATTGAAGTGTGCCTGAAAAGCCAAATGCTTACCCGATTTGCCAACCTTTTCGAATAATGCAAGTATATCATCACTGTCTGTGTCGGATATAAAACGGTATGGCCAGTACGCCAAAGACTTAGAGCCTATCCTGATATTTCTGATATGGCTAAACTCTTTAGTGAGCAATGGCTCTATATATTTCTCCAAAACTGCTACACGTGTAGTCATTGGATCACCACCCGTAAATAATACATCAGTGATTTTCTTGTTCTTAAGCAAATACTTGTGGAACAAATCAGCCTCCTTCATTGCAAATCGCAAGTCTCGCATCCCTGTAAACTGTGGCCATCTGAAGCAAAACGTACAATAAGCATGGCAAGTTTGCCCCTGGCTTGGAAAAAACAAAGCAGTTTCTCGATATTTGTGTTGCATCCCGTGCAATCTCTCGCCATCCACGATTGGCACATTAAACTCCTGTCCTGCAGGATTGGGATTGAGTCTCATCCTTATGTCGTGAATACCGCTTTGAAGCTTTTCTGTATCATCTGCAGCCAAAAGATTCTTAACTGCTTCATAATGCTTCCCGGAAAGCATTTTCTTTCTCGGAAAAGTTAAAGTAAAAATAGGGTCATCCGGTATATTGTTCCAATCAATTAACTCTTCCACAACATAACTATTAGCTTTAAACGGCAACACATTGCCCACAACTGTTATTGCTTCCAGGCACTCGTCCGAAAGATTATTGAGTTGTGCGATACTATTATAATTATGAAGTGTAAAAGCCTGGTATTTGTAATCTCTCATTTCTAAAAGTTTTCTTGTTGATATTATTATTTTAGTTCTAAATTAATTTAAGCACACTTTGATCTTGAATCAGCCACAAAACAAACTATAAGTATTGCGAAAGAATACGTTAGAGTACGAGCGGCTTATTACTTATAACATAGCAATAAACACAAAAGAGCAATTAATACTTTGCTGACTACCAATCGGGTGAGAACAATTTGGCGATAAGATTAATAACCTCCACAAAGAGAATATGCTAATATCTATGCAAAAACGAAAGTATAGAAAAATAATTAAACTCGCAACATTATGATTTATTTTTTGCGTTTTTCAAGCAAATTGTATTACAAATTATCGTTATTTCGTCATTTAAAAAATATTTATCGTATATTTTGGCTTTAATATAAATATTATTGTTACTTTTGTCGCATGATAAATTATGATTACTCACATATCTACTACTACAAAGCGCTAGGATTTGTCCGACGATGCTTTTAATTTATCACGCACACTACTCCTTGTGTGCGGCACCACCTTATGTACATTAAGCCCGTCCGGGCTTTCAATCTCAATTTTAAATTTATAATTTTACTATTCTAAGATGAATGTAGAAATTCATATAGCTAATAGCCGTTATGCAGGCTATGCTCAGGAAATTTGCGACTTGATATACGAATCAGCGCAAGCACGTGGCACAGGTATTGCCAAAAGATCAGCAGAGTATGTTGCAGGAAAAATAAACTCAGGCAACGCAGTTATAGCATTAGACGGAGAGAAACTTGTTGGCTTCTCTTACATCGAGACTTTTAGTCACAAAAGGTTTGTTGCAAACTCCGGTCTAATCGTGCATCCCGACTATCGGGGGCAGGGAGTGGCAAAACGTATCAAATCCAATATATTTGAACTGTCGCGCAAGCTATACCCTGACGCAAAGATATTCAGCATCACTACCGGACTGGCAGTTATGAGAATGAATACCGAATTGGGCTTTAAACCTGTGACTTATTCTGAGCTAACTGATGATGAAGAGTTTTGGAAAGGTTGTCAAACATGTCGCAACTACGACATACTAACACGTAACAACTTCAAAATGTGTCTATGTACAGGTTTACTATACGATCCTACAGATCAGGCAGAAAAGGCAGAAAAGGAGAAACAGGAACAAAAGCCAAGCAATTTTGCACGCAAAGTTGTAAAACCAATTGTAAAAAAGAAAGCTCCGTCAAAATTATTTAAGAAGTAGGCTTGTTTTATTGCACAAAGCAATCTATAACATTACCAATAAACAAAAAATATAAACCAATGAAAGAAAAAGTAGTATTAGCATTTAGTGGTGGATTAGACACATCTTTTTGTGTACCCTATTTGATGAACGAAAAAGGTATGGAAGTGCATACCGTAATAGTAAACACAGGTGGATTCTCTGACGAGGAATCAAAACAAATAGAAAAGCGTGCATATCAGCTTGGTGCTACCACACACACATGCATCAACGCAGTGGACGACTATTACAACCGTGGTATAAAATACCTAATCTATGGCAATGTGTTAAAAAACAACACTTATCCACTATCTGTTAGCTCCGAAAGATTCTTTCAGGCAATGGCAGTGCTTGATCATGTGAAAAAGGTTGGTGCCAAATACGTTGCACACGGAAGCACCGGTGCAGGCAACGATCAAATACGATTTGATATTGTTTTTGAAATACTTGCACCCGATGTGGAAATCATCGCTCCCGTTCGAGAACATTCCTTGTCGCGTCAGTACGAAATAGATTATCTAAAGGATAAAGGATTCGACTTCTCATGGGAAAAATCAAAATACTCAATCAATCAGGGATTGTGGGGTACAAGCGTTGGCGGTGTGGAAACACTTAGTTCATCTGGCGTACTACCCGAAGAAGCATATCCATCGCAAGTCACAAAGCATGACTCACAGCGATTGACAATAGGTTTTGAAAAAGGAGAACCAACTTCGCTCAACGGGGAGAGCATGAAACCTGTTGATTTGATTCACAAACTGCATGAAATAGCCTCACAATACGGAATTGGTCGCGATGTACACGTTGGCGACACCATAATCGGCACCAAAGGACGTGTGGCATTCGAGGCACCTGCGCCACTTATTCTGGTAAAGGCACATCACCTGCTGGAAAAACACTCTCTAACCAAACAACAAATATACTGGAAGGAGCAACTATCCAACTGGTATGGACAACTAATGCACGAAGCCCAGTATCTGGAGCCGGTGATGCGAAACATCGAAACATTTTTGGATGACACACAGCAAAACGTGAGTGGAGAAGTTGAAGTTGAATTGCGTCCCTACCATTTTGCCGTGCTGGGTTGTTCACCACAATATGACCTGATGAGCTCCAAATTTGGAGAATATGGCGAAAGCAACAAGTCATTCACAGGACAGGATGTTATTGGTTTCACCCGCGTCACAGCCAATCCTCTGAAAATATATTACTCCGTACATTCGGATGATAAAAAATAACTACGAAAAGAAAAATATATTACAAAAATGATAAATGTAAGCATAGTGGGAGGAACGGGATACACCGCAGGTGAACTGCTGCGTATCCTCATCAACCACCCGGAGGTAAAAATAGAATCAGTACTTAGCACCACATCAGCAGGCACATCAGTTGCCGAAATGCACCGCGACCTGCTGGGAGAGACTGACCTTGTGTTCACTGACACATTTATTAATCCCGACGTCATCTTCCTTTGTCTCGGTCACGGATTGTCACGTCAGTTTTTAGACAACAATACACTGCCTGAGCATTGCAAAGTTATAGACCTGGGCAACGATTTCCGCAACGACCCTATATATAAAAACAGAGAGTTTGTATTCGGACTGCCTGAACAGTTCTACAAAGAGATTCAATCGGCTGACAATATTGCCAACCCCGGATGTTTTTCAACCTCAATAATGATGGCACTGCTGCCCCTGGCATCAGTCAATAAACTTACAGATGATATCCATGTGCACGCCATTACCGGATCAACCGGTGCAGGCAAGCGCCCGGGCGAGACAACACACTTCAGCTACAGAGACAACAATATTTCTGTATATAAAGCATTCAACCACCAGCATCTTGAAGAGATAGGCAACACACTGACAAGCGCAGGCAGCACAAACCTTCCACAGATAAACTTTGTGCCTATGCGTGGTGATTTTGCCCGCGGGATATTTGCAAGCGTCTATACACGCTGGGACAACTCTATGACCAACGAAGAAGTCATTGCATTATATAACAAATACTACGAAGAATCACCTTTCGTTTTCGTTTCAGAAAAAAATATATCACTCAAAGAAGTGGTAAACACCAACAAAGTGCTGCTACATGTTGAATTTCACAACGGCTACATCCACATCACTTCCATAATCGACAACCTCGTGAAAGGAGCATCAGGACAAGCCGTTCAAAACATGAACCTTATGTTTGGTCTCGAAGAAACAATGGGACTAAAATTTAAAGGAAGCGCTTTCTAAATCAATAAAACAAATATGAGTAAATTATTTGACGTTTACAGTCTGTGGCCCATAGAGCCCGTAAGGGCAAAAGGCTGCAAAGTATGGGACAAAGATGATACAGAATATCTTGACCTATATGGCGGACACGCCGTAATATCAATCGGTCACTCACACCCAAAATATGTTGAAGCAATTCAAAAACAGGTAGAAAACATAGGATTCTATTCCAACTCAGTGCTCAACTCTCTGCAGGAAAAATTTGCCGAGAAGTTAACCAAACAGTCAGGATATAACGACTATTCACTTTTTCTCTGCAACTCAGGTGCAGAAGCAGTCGAGAATGCACTTAAGCTGGCATCATTCCACACCGGCAAGAAGCGAATAGTAGCATTTGGCGAAGCATTTCACGGACGCACATCGGGAGCAGTGGCAATCACCGACAATCCCGCTATTCAGGCACCTGTCAACAAAGGGCACGAAGTGACCTTTGTACCCCTTAACGATATTGATGCAGTAAATTCCGAATTGGATAAAGGAGATGTTGCAGCCGTCATAATTGAAGGCATTCAAGGTGTTGCAGGAATATATGAGCCAAGCAACGAATTTCTGCAACAGCTTGAAGAAAGTTGCAATAAACATAACGTCGTATTGATTCTTGATGAGATTCAATCAGGATACGGACGCACAGGTAAGTTCTTTTCGCATCAGCACGCAGGCATTCGTCCCGACATTATAACTATGGCAAAAGGAATCGGCAACGGTTTCCCAATTGGTGCAATATTAATAGCTCCTCAGTTTGAAGCAAAAAAAGGAATGCTGGGAACCACCTTCGGCGGAAACCACTTAGCCTGTGCTGCAGCCATTGCAGTACTTGATGTAATGGAAGAAGAATCACTGGTAGAAAATGCTGCTGAAATGGGTAGTTACCTGATTGAACAACTATCGAAAATAAAAGACATAAGCGCATTAAGAGGCAGAGGCCTGATGCTGGGTGTGGAGTTCGAACCTGAATATGCAGACACACGAAACAGACTGCTTTTTGAAGATCATATCTTCACCGGCGGCGCAAAAAACAACGTCATGCGCATCCTGCCCCCTCTTTGCGTATCAAAAGAGGAAATAGACTACTTCATTCAAAAAATAAAAGAGAAAACAGAAAACAACTAAAATATTGACAACATGAGACACTTCACCTCCGTACACGACATAGGCAATCTTCAATCAGCTTTGCAAAAAGCAAAGTATGTGAAAGAAAACCCATTCACCGATCAGGAGCTGGGCAAAAACAAAACCCTGCTTATGATTTTCTTCAACTCCAGTTTGCGCACACGCCTCAGCACTCAAAAAGCTGCACTAAACCTCGGCATGAATGCCATTGTGCTTGACATCAATCAGGGAGCGTGGAAACTCGAAACGGAGCGGGGTGTTATCATGGATGGCGACAAGCCGGAACATATACTCGAAGCAATTCCCGTGATGGGCAGCTATTGCGACGTGATTGGCGTGCGCTCATTTGCACAGTTTGAAAGCAAGGCATACGACTACAACGAAGTGATTCTGAACCAGTTTATAGAACATTCAGGTAAGCCTGTTTTTAGTATGGAAGCAGCAACACGTCATCCGCTGCAAAGCTTTGCAGATTTAATCACAATCGAAGAGCATAAACAGACAGCCCGTCCCAAAGTGGTTCTAACATGGGCACCCCACCCACGTGCTTTGCCTCAGGCAGTTCCCAACTCATTTGCAGAGTGGATGAATGCTGCCAACTATGAGTTTGTCATCACTCACCCCGAAGGGTATGAACTTGACGACAAGTTTGTGGGCAATGCAATATTGGAGTACGACAAAGAAAAAGCATACAAAGATGCCGACTTTATCTACGCCAAAAACTGGGCTGCTTACCGGGATCCAAATTATGGCAAGATTTTGTCAACCGACCGCTCATGGACAGTAGATGCTGAAAAGATGGCACTCACCAACAATGCCCGCTTTATGCACTGCCTGCCCGTGCGCCGCAATATGATTGTTACCGACGAAGTTATCGAAAGTCCTAAATCTATCGTTATTGACGAAGCTGCCAACAGACTAGTGTCTGCGCAAACTGTTTTAAAAGAAATATTAATCGGATTGAAATAAACCCAGATTCTATCATGCACAACAAAGAAACACTGTCCATCGTAAAGATAGGTGGAAACATTGTAGATAATCCCGAAGCACTTGAACAGTTCCTCAACGACTTCAATCAGCTTGAGGGTAGGAAACTGCTTGTACATGGTGGCGGTGTCATGGCTTCCAAAATGGCAAAAGAGCTGGGCATCGAAACCAAAATGGTGGACGGCCGACGCATCACCGATGCAGAGACACTCAAAACCGTTACAATGGTATATGCCGGCTGGATAAACAAAAGTATTGTAGCAGCACTTCAAAAGATTGGCTGCAACGCCATCGGACTCTCAGGTGCCGACGCCAATGTAATCCCCTCAGTTCGCCGTGCACCCGTTCCCATTGATTTCGGTTTTGTGGGCGACCCAAACCCGGACAAAATCAACAACACATTCATAGCTCAGCTTGTAGAGAGCAATATCACGCCGGTGTTTTGCGCCATTACGCACGACGAAAATGGCTCACTGCTCAACACCAATGCCGACACAATTGCAAACACGGTTGCTGCAGCTATGTCTGAGAAATATAGCACCACACTCTATTACTGTTTCGAAAAGGAAGGTGTGCTGCGCGATGTTGACAATCCCGAAAGCATAATTCCATCGCTCACCAAAGAGGAGGCAGAAACCTGCAAAGCAGAAGGAATAATAGCAGGAGGAATGATTCCCAAAATTGACAACTCATTTAAAGCGATAGAAAAAGGAGTGTCAGAAGTGGTGATACTTCATGCAAAGAACCTGCTCAAGAAGGAAGGAACAGTTTTAAAATGATAAAAGATTACACAAACAGCGCCGTCAGTCTGTTGCGCAAATTAGTGGCAACACAATCATTTTCGGGCGAGGAACAACATCGGGCACAAATCCTAATCACCTATTTTGGCGAGAAAGGAATCGAGCCGGAAAGAATCGGTAACAATCTTGTGTTCCGTCAGCCAAATCACAACACTAGCAAGCACACCCTGATGCTCAACTCGCATCTAGATACCGTTCAACCTGCATCGGGATACACCTTCGACCCGTTCGATGCTCCACTCTCTGACACATACGTGCACGGATTGGGCAGCAACGATGCCGGAGCAAGTGTGGTGTCAATGATTCACACCTTCCTGCATTATGCTAAGGAAGAACTTCCCTTCAACCTCATGCTGGCACTCTCTGCAGAGGAAGAAAACTCAGGACCAAACGGCATGAGCCACTTGTGGCAAGTGTTGAAAGGCGAGGTTGATATGGCAATTATAGGCGAACCTACAGGTATGCGTGCTGCAATTGCCGAACGGGGACTTCTGGTTATAGACGGAGAGGCCAAAGGAGTAAGCGGACACGCTGCGAGAAATGAAGGAGTAAACGCACTCTACATTGCACTCGAAGATATCCAGACATTAAGAAACATCCGTTTCGAAAAGATTTCACCCGCCATGGGCGAGGTAAAGCTAACTGTAACACAGATAAATGCAGGCACACAGCACAATGTGGTGCCCGACCGCTGCACATTTGTGGTGGATATTCGTCCAACCGAACAATATAGCAACCCCGAGATTACGGAGCTTCTGCAAGCTAAGGTGAAAAGCAAACTGACAGCACGAAACCTTACCAACAGAAGTTCGGGCACACCCGCCGAACACGTCCTGCTGCAAGCAGCAGAGAGCATGGGAATAGAAACATACATTTCACCAACCACATCCGACTGGATGCGAATTACGTGCCCTGCTGTCAAAATGGGTCCGGGCGATTCGGCTCGCTCCCACCAGGCTGATGAGTTTGTATTCATTAATGAACTCGAACAAGGAATCAGCGGTTATATCAAATATATTGAAGAACTGAGTAAAACAATACAACAAAATGGCTAAACTTTGGAATAAGGGCTACGATGCCGACAAAATTGTAGAAGACTTCACCGTGGGCAACGACCGCGAACTCGACTTGCGACTGGCACGCTATGACATCACAGGCTCAATGGCACATATCAAAATGCTGGTTAAGATAGGACTCCTCGAAGCAGAAGAAGAAAAGACACTCCGCACCGAGCTGCAAAACATACTTGCAGAGGTGGACAAGGGCAACTTCAAGCTCGACGACGACGCCGAAGATATCCATTCTCAGGTAGAAACCATGCTCACCCAACGCCTGGGCGAGATGGGAAAGAAAATACATTCAGGACGTTCGCGCAACGACCAGGTGCTGGTAGACATAAAACTATATCTCAAAGACGAAATAGTAAAAATAAAAGATGGCGTGATAACCCTCTTCGAACAGTTGCAAACTCTAAGCGAACAACACAAAGAGGTGCTCCTGCCCGGCTACACACACGCACAGGTTGCAATGCCTTCATCGTTCGGGCTTTGGTTTGGTGCGCATGCCGAAACACTGGCCGATGACATGCACACCCTGGTGGCAGCCTACAATGTGGCTAATCAGAATCCTCTCGGTTCGGCTGCAGGCTATGGAAGCTCATTCCCTCTTGACAGACAAATGACAACCAGCGAACTAAACTTTGCCGATATGAACTACAACGTGGTGGCGGCACAGATGGGACGCGGAAAGACTGAGCGCATACTTTCACAAGCAATGGCAAACATAGCGTTTACACTCAACAAACTTGCAACAGACAACTGTATGTACATGTCGGGCAACTATGGCTTTATCTCCTATCCCGATAACCTGACAACCGGCTCGAGCATTATGCCGCACAAGAAAAATCCCGACGTCTGGGAGCTAATCCGTGCGCATACAAACAGACTTCAAAGCCTGCCCAACGAGCTGTCACTAATGACTACCAACATGATGCACGGCTACTTCCGCGATTATCAACTGCTCAAAGAGGTACTGTTCCCTGCCATCGAAACGCTTCACAAACTGCTGGAGATGACAACCTTTATGCTCCAACATATTTCGGTAAACAAAAACATCCTTGACGACGATCGATATGAATACTTGTTCACTGTCGAAGAGGTAAACCAACTGGTTCTGCAGGGCATTCCCTTCCGGGAAGCATATCGCATAGTGGGCGAGAAAGTGCAAGCCGGAAAGTTCACTGCCGACAAAACGGTTAATCATACCCATGCAGGCAGTATCGGCAATCTTTGCACAAAAGAGATTGCAGCGAAAATGGAAAAGGTTGCCGGTCAAATTAAGTAGAGTGTCTTATTTAGGCACTCACTTATTTGTCTTTTACTCTGGTAATTTCAATTCCCAACGGTTGTGCATTATTTCGTTCCGGCAAAGCCGGTATATCGGATACATTTACGATAATTTTTTCAGCTTTATATTCTTTCACATAACTTTTTGTTGACATTTGAGTATGACGACCACCTTTGAGGCTGCTATTATCAGGAAACGTTGTGTAAGATAAATGTAGTTCTACTGAGTTAGTTTGCTGAATATCTAATTCACCTTCTCCAAACTGTTTCATTTCGTAATGATTTGATGCTAATTCAGGCAAAATAAAATGATAACTGCCAAATAACAGAGGTATTTCACGTTGAATAATAAAAGGTATTATCTTTGTAAACCAATTGTCTTTATTTTGGTATTGTTTATAATAAGGATAAATGACAGAATATTTTCTTACTAATATTTTTCCTTTAATTGGTTCTTTAATTCTTAACTGAACAGAGCCAATAGAATCATTCAATCTCACATTAACAAACTCACTCTTGCGTAATTTTCGATTTTGGATATTGTCTCTGTCATCCCTACTGTAAAGCCACATTTCGCATTTCCTCATCAAGTCCCAACGAACATCTTTTGGATAAGGATAATCAATTCTAGTGAATGCATCGTTTGTGCTGTTATCTGATAAGAAGAGAATTTTATCTTCAATAGTAGTTACCCAAATATCAGAGGGTTGTTCCTCATATTTTTTCCAAATCGGACGTGGAATGCCTTCTATCCTGAAATCTAAAGATTCGTTCAGAATAATTGCTTTGACATTTTCATATTTAGTATTGTCCAAATATTTAAAATCATCTTCTGATACAATAAAGGAAGGCTCAGATAAATGAACTTTTTCAGAAGATTTGCAACTATTCAAAGAAAACAGCAAAATCAATAAAAAAGGTAGTGAGGTAAATTTCATGTCAGCAATGTTTGTATGGGTTTTTTAACTAATACCTATTCAATTAGCTGTTAATATCCTTTTACACCACACATTTGATAAGCATCCCATATTTCATATCCAGTTCCAGCATGTCCTTGTTGTCTCCACAAAGACAGTAATTCTGATGCATATCTCTTCCGAGCATCTTGGTAGTACTCTACCATTGAGGTATTCCCTTGCTTAATAGCTTCGGATTCATATTCATTTATCTCTTTAATTAGCACCATAATTTCCTCGATATTTTTTTTTATTGTGTTATTAGGGATACTACCGGAATCTCCCGGAAAACTCCCTGAATTTGAAGGGTCTGTATGAATATTCTTTTGAACTCTCAACAACTCCTGAACTAGACCTTGCTCAGTAAAAATCATTCCCGATCTGCTGTTGTTAAAGAATAGAACTCCACTTGCCCCGGATTGATCTCTCCTGTAATAGATGTCATCATTTTCAGATTGATTATTGATAACTTCAACATTGCCTGTATAGTTAATGATTTGCTTCGCATAAGCGGCAAATACATTTTTCTGAACCTCAATTCCCTCATAAGCAGAAAAAGAACCAGAGAAATTCTCCTCTGTTGCCGCATGCAAGGAAATACCGTAATTATCCAGATTGTTTTGACGAGCATGATTGTACATAGCTTGAGATCCTAAGACATACAAAGCATCATTTAACCCGGCTCTCCCAAAATCTTCACCATAAGGCCCAACATAAACCGATCCCCCACGTTTCTCTCGTTGTTCTCGTTCTGTAAGTATAGGCAATTTCTTTGCCAACTCGTCCAAACATTTTTTTGTTAAATCTTTCATCATTTTATTGTATTTGAGTGTAATCATTGAAAACTAACATCTTAAATTTAAGGTGTTTTTATTCTTTGAAAACAATGTGTAATAAAAGTCCACCAATTCATGCTCTGTCATTAGTTCTTTATCAATCAAAGTTCGCAGGCTTTTCTCCAAATCGGAAAAATCAGCAAGTTTTTCTTTGTTCAAATTAAAAAAATGAGCCAGTATTTCTTTTTTTATTTTTTCAGAAATGTTTCGTTGTTCAATTTGCCTAACATTGCTGATTTGGCTATCTGACACCCTGTAATAGAGCAACGGTTGTGTTTCGATATAAAATACACCACCTTGTTTGGCTACTTCTGTCCATAGTTTATAATCTTCAGCATAGATATAATCTCTGTCATATTTTAGTTGGTGATGTTGTCTGAAAAAATCAGCACGCATCATAATGGTGGGATGAAAAAAAATGCAGGCTCGCAACAAGTGTAGCAGAGGATAGTCGATAAATCCCGACAACGAACTTGATATTGCCCCTTTAGGTATGTTTTCGCCAAAAGGAATCATCCATGTGCTGCACACGGTAATTTCAGGCTTTGCCTCCATTATTGCGTGCTGTATTTTCAATCGGTCAATATGCATTATATCGTCAGCATCCATTCGTACAAAGTATTTTCCATGTGCAATTTCCAATCCCTTATTTAATGAATTAATAAAATCATGCTCGTTCTCGATTAATTTTATCCTGTTATCATCATATGAGCAGACTATATCTCTCGTCTTATCTGTTGATCCATCATTGATTATGATAAACTCGAAATCATCAAACGACTGATTCACAGCACTCTCTATTGCCTGCTTTACATATTTCTCTGCATTATAAACCGGCATAACTATTGATATTTCACACATATTATCGATAATATTACGTTAATTCTTTATATGTAGTAATTGTTTTAATTGCTTTATAATGTTTTGCACCTCAAGTATAGTTTCGAATAATAAAATCACATATACAAACATATAATGCGATATGCGTGTAGCTACATGGTTTCAAAAACAATCAATACACCATCTTGATTTCTAAAATCACACCAAAGTTCTTCAAATTGTTTCAATGAATAAACTACACACCCAATAGCAGGATCTGCAATAAATACTTGCCCACCACTTACGTGGTAAATAACAACGTAGTGATGATCTTGTATCAAAGCAATAACTGGTAAATTAATATTATCAACTAAGTATTTAATATTACACCTTACAGCTAAGGAGTTTATCCCAATATCACAAGCTACTTCCCTTAAATTATAAATGGAAACACCATCACTGTTAATTAATAATTTTCCCTGAATTGAATTTACATCCAAAGATTTTTCAAAAAAACGAGCTATCATCTTTAAACAAGCCAATGCGCAATCATGCAACCCTGCTTGAAACTCAAATGTGAATAATTTACAGTCGTATTTGCACTTTGGTTCCATAATTTATTATTCAGCTCCTATTCCCTAATGATGCATTAGTTTGATGCCCAAAGGTTGTTGGTTCTCACTTTCTGATAAGGCATCTACATCTTCAACTGACACAACAATTTTTTCGGCATCATACTCCGTTGTTATTAGCCGATTGTAGCTTCGCAAACGATCATTGCTTGTACGTTCATGGTTTTCCTGATAATATGACATGGTCGCTTTTACGAAAGAAGACTGAATGCTTATCTCCCCTTCTCCCAATTGAACCACGTCCATGCCAACTTTCATATCAAATAGCCTTTGAGGCAATAAAATCTCAAATTTACCTGACAGTAACGGAATGTCACGCTGGAAAATCCAGGGTTTTATTTCAGCGAAACCCGACTCGGGAGAAACATCTTTATAGTAAGGAGAAATAAGAGTGTATCTGCGTAACAAAATCTTATCTTTCATATTTTCTTTTATACTCAAACGCAAAAGAGAAATAGAGTCATTCATCCTCTCACGAATCATCTCTTTATTATTAATCTTACGTATTTTCACAACCTTATCACCACTCAAACTACAGATCCAGATTTCGCATTTAGTCATCAAATCCCATCGCATACCTTGCGGATTGGAATACTCTATAGAGGAAAACAACTCGTCGTCAATATTATCAGACTTGATGAGAATTTTGTCTTCCACGGTAGTCGTCCAACCTATAGGATTAGAGTTAACATTGTGAATTTTGTAAAACTTCCAGGGAGCCGAAGGCATCGATTCTATACGAGCGTTCACTGTTTCGCCTAACACTATAGCATTTTGATTAGCGTATTTATTGTCGTATAGATAGTTGAAATCTTCTACCGTAACATTGAGAGGCAGCTGTTGTGAAGGTGTTATGGATTTACAGCTACATATACTGATAAGTAGAAAAAAACTTAATGTTACATTTATAGTTTTCATGATCTATCATTGTTTGGATTTAATTAATACTCATAATTCTCATAATCAGGATATAAAAAACACACATAGTTTAATGTGAATTTTACCTAAGCAATCACTAATTGTCTATTTTCTACCTTATCTTCTATCGTATAAATAGAGTGTTTTTTCTAGAAAAACGCTGCAAGAGAAAGTCACATGCTGATAATAAAACTCTTTAAAAAACTCGTCAATTAAGAGATAAATTTCTGCAACTTTATGGTCAGAAATCATAACATAGCATAATATTGAATGCTTTAGTTTCCAGTACTTTAAAACTACTAACACCCTCCATATATTCCTAAATATCATCTACTTTTCCACATCGTATTCTCGTTCTTTATTATACTGGGTGAACATGAAACTTCTAGCAAGCATTATTTACTAGTTTAAAAGATGGTAATAAACATCTTACTTCTTTACACCACACGCTTCTTCAGCATCCCAAGGCATATATCCGTAACCCACCTTCCCCTGTCTTCCCCACAAGGATAAAAGACGAGAGGCATAAGTTCTTCTTAAACTTTGTTGTTCATTGTTGGGATCATCTATATTCAACTGTGCCAAATCGCTTTGAAATTGGTCCATTTCCTTTTTAAGCAAATCTTCATTAGGTATATTTCCGGAATCTCCCGGAAAGCTCCCTGAATTTGAGGGGTCAGTATGAATATTCTTTTGAACTCTCAACAACTCCTGAACTAGACCTTGCTCAGTAAAAATCATTCCCGATCTGCTGTTGTTAAAGAATAGAACTCCACTTGCCCCGGATTGATCTCTCCTGTAATAGATGTCATCATTTTCAGATTGATTATTGATAACTTCAACATTGCCTGTATAGTTAATGATTTGCTTCGCATAAGCGGCAAATACATTTTTCTGAACCTCAATTCCCTCATAAGCAGAAAAAGAACCAGAGAAATTCTCCTCTGTTGCCGCATGCAAGGAAATACCGTAATTATCCAGATTGTTTTGACGAGCATGATTGTACATAGCTTGAGATCCTAAGACATACAAAGCATCATTTAACCCGGCTCTCCCAAAATCTTCACCATAAGGCCCAACATAAACCGATCCCCCACGTTTCTCTCGTTGTTCTCGTTCTGTAAGTATAGGCAATTTCTTTGCCAACTCGTCCAAACATTTTTTTGTTAAATCTTTCATCATTTTATTGTTTTATATTGTTTGTAATTTAAGTTTAAACTCTTAAATTCAGGTTACGTTAATTCTTGATATATGGCGACTGTTTTCTTTATCATATTTTGCACATCAAGCTTTGCTTCAAATAATAATCTTACGTTTCTACTCAACTTTGCTCTCAAATCATTATCTTCTATCAACAAAGACAACTTTTCCGCCATCATCGCAACATCAACAGTCAAGCCTGTCAGACTATCAAAGTAAAGATCAACTTTCAAGGCATTTATGTTATCCGTAAAGATTTCATCAAGTCCATCAACTGCAGTTGTAATGATTGGTAAAGAAAACATTGCCATTTCCACTGCTACAAAACTCCACTGCTCTTGCAATGAAGCTATTATTCCTATATCACACTTCTTGTACAATTCTGCAAGTTGCTCAAAAGACTGTACACCTAAAAGACAAATTTTCAAATCTGAATATTCATTCAAAATACGACTAGATGTAACTGGGGTAGCAAATCCAGCTATTTTAAGTACAACTTGGAATCCATTTCTTTGAACTATCCTAAGAGCATCTAATACGAATCTCAGGCCCTTGCTCTCAGACAAATTACCTACAAACAAGCACTGAATAGACGGAAAAGTGTCTTTAATGTTATTTTTCATACCTTCTTTAGCATGATCGAACATTCCATTATTAACAATGGATATTTTATTTGGAGAAATCCCCATAACATTTACAAGGAAATCAACACCACACTGAGTACCTGTAATAATATGATCTGCACAAGTATAAGATTCATACTCACAATTATTGGTTAAGAAATCATGTGAGTTTATTTCATTTTCTGTAGATAAACATACCATTTGATAAAGAGAATTAAATCTGTACCTGTCGGTATTAAAATAGTTTTTCCACGGAATACAATGTAAATGAGTTATAATTTTGCAGCGAACATGCTCCTTAATGAGCTGTGCCAAATCTATCAAGTTTAGGGTATGTAAATGAATTATGCAATTTTCTTTATCAAGAAACATTTTCTCTATAAGATGAAATATGTGTTTGTTATACTTGCGCATCCAGAATTTTTCAGAAATAATATCCCGATAATTCACAGGTAGTGGAAAGGTTGTCTTTGTATAATACTCGTATTTTTCTTCTTTGTATATAATCAAAGAACTATTATACAGAAAATGAATCCAGTGTATATGTATATTAGGTGTATTTTTCATACCATAGAGTAGCATTTCAATATGCCGATCTACTCCGGACGTACTTTCCGGAGAACTAATATCCATTATGAATAAATTGAGTCGCTGCATTTAAAATAATAATTTAAATCTATCATAGGTATTAATATTTTGCATATTATTGCTGTATATCCAATATAACAGCAAACGCGGTATACCAAACTGATAGCTATCAATAGGGTGTATAGATGGAATATCTTTAAAAAGGTTGTTCTCAAATGCTTCTTCATTTTTAAAACAAAACAAAGCTCTCTCCAGTAACAGTATTTGCTTATTGTAGATGTTTTTGTAAAATGAAAACAGATAAAGTAAATTTATTTTTTCTGATAATGTAATTGAATCCAGATGAATATTTAATGCAGCATATTTCATATTATCGTGAGCTACAGCTTTTATTGCTTCATTATTACCTGCTTTTGGGATAATAAAGTTTAAGTGATGTCCTATTGAGAAGTCACTAACAAGCCTGTTTTGATGATATAGTTTAGCATAATTGATTAATAAAGAGTAAGGGGGTTTATACTTGGAGATATTATTGATTAATTTTAGATACCTGCTGTAATAATTCATTACATTAGATATCAAGTATTCATTACTATAAAAGTGTATTTTATTGAATTGATCAATCAAAAAATCCTGTGTGGCGCTAAAAAGTAGTCTGATAAAATAATCACGTTTATCCCTATCAAAGCTAATACATATTGGTATACAGTCAAGCAAATTCACTATTTCCATATTTTCGACCAAATAAACAATTTTGTCCTGTGCTTCCCATTGCTCAAGTTTTAGTATGATTCTGTTTAAATTGTCTTGAAAAAGTTCAAAAAAGTCAGCTTTAACAAAGCTATGCTGAATAAGGTACATTAACGAGAAGCCTACTCCCGACAGTCCATTGCTGAAGCTTATATCATCAGATTTTATCAGTAAGGATTCCTGCAGCAACATAAGGGATAACTCCTCAATATACTCATCTTGTAAGTATCGGGAAACCTCAAACAAGGTCAGTGCTATACCTGATTTCCCATCATATAACCCTAAGGAGCTTGCAGAGCAGGAGTTAAGCAGAACATAATCCACAAGCTTTAAAATTGTATTTTCGCAAAGTATTAATGGTTCTTCTGGTTTCACAACGTAAATATATTTTTCACAAACATAAAGCTTTTATGCAAATAACCCCTACGTCATTAGTTAAACATCACTAATCGAAGCACTTATTACATTTTTCTCTATATTTATTGCCTCGTAGATTATAAAACAATCAATACATCATTTCGATTTCCAAAATCACACCAAACTTTCTCAAGAAACAGTTATCATATTAACAATCTCATTTGAAATTAACAATGAATTTGCTTAAGCAAAGTTTGCTTATATCAACAATAATCACTACTTTTGCAACGAATTGATAATAGACTGCCAGTGAGTGCAGCAGTTTGTGGTTGAAAATTCGTTATGAGTTATAGATTAGAGCAAATTATTATCTAAAACAACTTAGGAGAAAAAAGCTATGTTTATCTTGGTATAACATAAAGTGCAACCACTTTTCGAAGACGACGGTTTTCGGTTAGCGGTTTTTTTTGGCTCTGTATGTTACCGGGTTGTGATAATTCATAAGTATAAGATATAAAAAAAGAATAGGAAGATAGTTTCCATGTTCCGGTGCTACAGTTAGTAGCG
>CAYFUQ010000036.1:0-22809 GCA_964346415.1 uncultured Proteiniphilum sp. | reverse complement strand
AATGAGAAAGAACCCAATATTGAAATTATAGACTTCAAATTATTTAATAAAAGCGAAGACATTAATAAATATTTAGTGGAGAAGAAAAATCACAACAAAACATTGAAACTGAGATATAATCAAAACTCAATAAGCTTTGAGTTCACTGCACTTAGTTTTTTTGCACCATCTAGAAACGAATATGCTTTCATGCTTGAAGGCTTTGACAGAAGCTGGAATGACGGAAGTAAGGAAAGGAAAGCAACCTACACCAACATACCACCGGGAAAATATATTTTCAAAGTTAAAGCCTCAAACAACGATGGCACCTGGAACGAGTCAGGATATGAATTACCTATAACAATAACTCCTCCCATTTGGTGGAATCACTGGTCTATTGTCTTTTATATTATAGTTTTATTTACATCATTATTATTGATTATTAGACACCAAAAAGAAAAAGTACTAAAAAGAAACGAGGAGAAAATAAGAGAACTGAGAGATAAGCAGGAAAAAGAAATATATGAATCTAAAATTGAGTTTTTCACAAATGTTGCACATGAAATCAGAACTCCTTTAAGTTTAATATCTGCACCGTTAGAGAGTGTATTAACTAGCTCTGAAGCTCTTTCAGATGAAGCACTAACTAATTTAAATGTTATGCAAAGTAATATCAATAGATTATTAACCTTAGTGAATCAATTATTGGATTTTTCAAAAATAGAAAATAGAAGTATAAGAATTTCACTTGCAAATCAAAACATATATCAAGTTTTGCATGCAGTATATATCAGATTCAAACCATCAGCAGAAAACAATTCTATTAATCTTGAGTACAGATACGACGACAACATGTTTGAAGCAGTTGTTGACAGTGAAAATATTACTAAGATTACGAGCAATTTATTGACTAACGCCTTAAAGCACACAAAAGACTCAATCATACTGGAATTAAACTCTAATCATGCTGATGATTTTTTCAAAATATCCGTTTCGGATAACGGTCCCGGAATAGAAGAAAAGGAAATAAAAGAAATTTTCAAACCATTTTATCAAATATCCGGACAAAATAAAACAGGTACCGGAATAGGGCTTTATCTTGTAAATTCAATCACGGAAGCGCTTAATGGCAAAATAGAAGTTAGTAGTAAGCCAAATATGGGGTTTTCTGTTTCGGTTATTCTGCCTAAAGGAGAAAAATTACAAACAAAGATATCTGTCGAAGGGGGGCATTATGAAACAAATAATGAACTTTTGTCACAAAGAGATAAACATCAACTCAAAGATTCACACTGTGCAGAAAGTCAGGATGACGGAGTAAAATCAATTCTTATAGTTGAAGATAACCCGGAATTACAGCAGTTTATCTATAATCAATACAAAAACAAATTCAACATTCACACCGCAAATGATGGAGAGGAGGGACTACAGGTGTTGGATAAAAATGAAATAGATATCATCATAACAGATATGATGATGCCTAACATGGATGGGATTGAGTTTTGCAAGTCAGTTAAGAGTAATGATCTTTGGAATCATATTCCAATAATCATGCTAACAGCAAAAACAGATGTAGAATCAAAAATTGAAGCATTTGAATATGGTGCAGACGCATACCTGGAAAAGCCTTTCAATCTTTCCTATCTCTCTGCAAGAATAGACAACCTGTTAGAGACAAGAGAGATCCTTTTCAAGAAATTTTCTCAGACCCCATTCGCATCTTTAAAAACAGTAGCAGGAAATAAAGATGATGAATTATTTTTGGCAAAGCTAAATGAAATTATTGAAAATAATATCAACAACCCTGATCTGGTAATAGATGATATTGCAAAAGCACTGGGTATAAGCAGTTCCGGTCTATATTCTAAGATTAAACAAATAACAGGAGTAACTCCAAACAAACTTATTACATCTATGAGGTTAAAGAGGGCAGCTGAATTGCTGAGTGAGAACACATATAGGGTTAACGAGGTATGTTATCAGGTTGGATTCAACAATCCATCCTATTTTTCAAAATGTTTTCAAAAACAATTTGGAATTCTACCTAAAGACTTCTTTAATAAGTTGAGTTCTCAATGAAATATGAAAATATTTACCCACCAATAATAGCATTAAAGCCATTATTCAAGAATAGAGCTAGTATCTGTGCTTGCTTTTCTTTGGGAGGCTCTGACATACCTGTCTCATCATATATTTTGCCCATCTTTTCATACTTATTAGTTGCAATATTATGATATGGAAGCAAGCCAACCACTCCAGGTTTGTGTTTCAATGATTTTAGAAATTCAATTGTTGCATTGATATTCCACTCATCAGTATTAACTCCTTCCACCAATGGGATTCTAATATGGTAGTTACTATTGTTGTCTGATATGATTTTTAGGTTTTTCAAAATTAATGTATTATCTACTCCCGTCCATTTTCGGTGTATCGCACTATCCATCTGCTTTAAATCGTAAAGAAACAGATCAGTGTGAGGCATAATTTCATAAATAACATCCGATTTAATGTATCCGGACGTGTCTACAGCCCTATATATCCCTTCTTCCCCACAAAGAATCAGGAGTCTTTTCAAGTCTTTGTAATACATTAGTGGCTCACCACCGGAAAAAGTAACTCCCCCACCCGATGAGTCCATCAAATTTGTCTCCTTTACAATAGCAGCCATTATTTCCTCTTCAATATAATCAGTGCCGCTCATTTCCGTTGCATTTGTAGGGCATACTTCAGCACATTTGCCACACAACAAACATTTGTATTCATCAATCACAATACCATCCGGGGTAAGTGTTAATGCATTTTGAGTGCAGGCTTCTACACACGAATTGCATCCAATACATTTATTTTTGTTATATAGTCTTTGTGTTTTAGATGATTGGCTTTCGGGGTTATGACACCATTTGCAAGTGAGAGGACAACCTTTAAAAAAGACGGTAACCCGTACACCGGGCCCGTCATTTATGGAATATCGTTTTATATCAAAAAGGAATGCCATGATATATTAATGTAAACTAATCAAATTAAAACGATTCATTTTCAGTACGCTCTATCACTTCCTGTTTTAAGTTCTCATTCATATCATTGAAGTAGTCGCTATATCCGGCCATTCTTACTAAAAGGTCACGATATTCTTCAGGATTCTCACGTGCAGCAAGCAAAGTTGCTGTATCAACTACATTAAACTGAACATGATGTCCGCCCTGAGAGAAATAACTTCTGATAAGACTGCCTAGTTTCGCAACATCCTCATCGCGCCTGAGCAAACTAGGCAAGAAACGTAAATTGAGTAACGTTCCACCCGATTTAATCTGATCTAGCTTTGCGAGCGAACGAATAACAGCTGTTGGACCATGAGTATCACACCCATGAGAAGGTGATGTACCATCGGAAATAGCTTTACATGCCAAGCGACCATTAGGAGTTGCTCCCATTATATTACCAAAATAGTTATGGCATGTTGTAGATAGCATATTCAAATGATATTTTCCGCCTTCTTTGCCATTAGGTCGACCATCAATCAAATCAAACATGTCATCATAGACTTTTACTGCAATATCATCTGCGGCATCATCATCATTCCCGAAAAATGGAGTATTGTTCAATATCCGCTGTCTCAACACCTCTTTACCTTCAAAATTAACCGAAATAGCCTCTAACATTTCTTTCATTGCAATCGTTTTGTCTTCAAAAACATGCTTTTTTAATACAGAAAGTGAATCTGTTGTAGTTCCTAGTCCTGTACATTGAATATAGGTAGTATTATATCTAGGTCCGCCATTGTAGTAATCTCTGCCTTTCTTTATACAATCATCAATAATTACCGATAAGAAGGTAGCCGGTGAGTATTTTGCATACATACGGGAAATATAATTATTGATTTTTATCTTTAGGTCAATAATATATTTAAGCTGTGCATAAAATGCGTCATAAAACTCTTCATACGAAGTAAAAGTTCGCGGATCACCGGTTTCAATCCCAACTTTCTTCCCTGTCACAGGATTGATTCCATTAAACAGAGTTATTTCTAATATTTTGGGAACATTTAGGTATCCTGTAAGCAAATAGGCCTCCTTACCAAAAGCACCTACTTCGATACATCCGCTGCATCCACCTTCTCGTGCATCTTGCAATGACTTACCAGAACGCAACATCTGTGGTATATATACATCAGGATTAAACACAGATGGATAGCCATGTCCCTGACGGATTACTTTAATGGCTGCATGCAAAAATTTATTAGGAGTTACAGATGAAATATGTACTGAATTGCCCGGCTGAAGAATATGAAGTTCTTCAATAATTTCCAACATAAGGTAAGAAACATCATTAACCGCATCTGAACCATCAGGTTTTACCCCCCCAATGTTGATATTCGTAAAATCGTTGTATGTACCACTTTCACTTGCAGTTATTCCAACTTTTGGCGGAGCCGGCTGATTATTTACCTTAATCCAAAAACAACTCAACAACTCTTTTGCCTCATCGCGAGTCATCGTTTTATTAGCCAAATCATTCTTGTAGAAAGGGAATAAATGTTGATCAAAATGACCTGGATTGAATGCATCCCATCCATTAAGTTCAATAATTGTACCCAGATGTACAAACCAATACATCTGAATTGCCTCCCAGTAATTAGAAGGTGCGTGCGCAGGCACTCTTCGACAAACTCTGGCTATTTCTAACAGCTCATCTAATCTTGCGGGGTTTGTTTCTGTGCTTGCCATCTCTTCAGCCTTTTCAGCATATCTCTCACCGAGTCGTATTAATGCATCACAGGAAATCGACATTGCTCGCAACTGATCCTCTTTGTCAGTTGCCTCAGGATCGTTATAATAATCAAGCTTGTCAATTTCTACCTGAATTTCTCTTTTGAAATCCAGCATCCCTTTATGATAGATTTTTCCATCCAAACATGTATGCCCTGGGGCTCTTTGCTCCATAAATTCGGTAAAAAGACCTGCTTCGTATGCCAATTGCCAGTTTTCGGGTACAAAATTAAATATCCTTTCACGCATCGTTCGTCCTTCCCAATAGGGTATGACCTCTTTCTCATAAAGCTTTATATCCTCTTCACTGATTATATATCGTTGTTGATCTCTGGTGTTCAGTACATTCAGGTCTTCAACAGAATGACATGTAAGTTCCGGAAAAGTAGATACAGCCTTAGGCTTTTCTCCCCTCTCACCAACAATCAACTCATCGTTACCAATATATATCGTTTTCTTTTCGCAGAGCTCCATAAAGTTTAGTGCTCGCATCATGGGTATTGAATACTTACCATCGTTTTCTTTATAAAAACGAGTAGTGATAAGCGCACGCTCAATTGATAATGAAGCCGGTGTTGAGACACTTTCTTCTCTTAATGCACGGATTCTGTTATTCATACCCGGTCTATCACTATTCTTCTCATAAAAGTTTCCTTCCCGGAAGGACTCTCTCTCAGGAGAAATATTTTTTGATTTGAGATTTTCAAACATAATAAAAAGGATTAAATGTTAGGAAAAGCAGAAATATCCACTCAAAACAATTTTTGAATAGATTTTTGAATATCATACTGATCTTAGGAAAGAAAAATCAACACATCCAACAGGAAAACAGGCGTTTCCCGTTATTATCATAAAGAGAGATGACAATATGTTGACCAATAATCATATCATGCTAATTAGTATGGCAAAGATATATTATTATACAGCTATTTCCAAAAAGAAATAGTAAAAACAGGTACTAATCTTTAAAACTCACAAGCACTACATGGATTATATTATCAATTAAAAGCCTTACTTCGTTCATATTCTACTTCCTCAATACTTTTAGCAAGTGGTTTTCCCAAAACCCTGCTACCACTTTCAAGTATTAATATATCTTCTTCATTTCTAATACCGCCAAAATCTCTGTACTTATTAACTTCATCAAAGTTGATAAAGTCTGCGTTTATTTTATTTGACTGCCAATGATCAATCAATTCGGGAATAAAATAAATCCCGGGTTCTACTGTAAAGACAAATCCTGGTTCAAGGGTGCGTCCCAAGCGTAAAGATTTCAGTCCAAATTGTGTACTTTTTGGAACATTGTTATAACCCACAATTTGCTCACCCAGATTTTCCATGTCATGAACATCCATTCCCAGCAAGTGCCCTGTACCACATGGGAAAAACATTGCATGAGCACCATTGGCTACAGCTTCCTTTGTATCTCCACGTGTTAAGCCCAAATCTTTAAGTCCGTCAAAAATCACTTCTGAAACACTTAGGTGCACATCTCTAAAATTGACCCCGGGCTGAGCCATCTCAATTGCTTTGTTATGAGCTTCAAGTGTTATCTCATAAATTTCTTTTTGTTTCGAAGTAAACTTTCCCGAAACAGGGAACGTGCTACTCATATCGCCGGCATACCCCATAGGTGTTTCATAACCTGCATCCAGCAAAAACAACTGACCATTTTTTAATGAATTCCTATGATAGTGATTATGCAAAAATTGTCCGTTAATGGTTCCTATAATTGGGAATGATATATTGCCTCCTGCAGCTAAAGCTGCCTCGTGAACCTTTGCAACAACCTGAGCTTCTGTCATTCCTTCCCTTGCATAACGCATTGCTGCAAGATGCATGTCAACTGTAACATTGACCGCCTTCTCCATTTCTATAATTTCTTGCTCCGATTTAATGTTTCTCTGATTGGCTATTGCAGTTATTAATTCAATATCTGCTTTAGCTGACACCTGATTAGGGTTGTATCCAAACCATTCCTGTAATTTAAGTTTGTGCTCAGCTCTGTAAGGGGGAAGAAACCTTATGTTTCCTTTGGCGAACGTTCCAACTTTTGAAACAAAGTCTGTTATACTACCCGTATTCTCAATACCACACCTACTCGCTAGTTCATCTATTTTGGGTTGACTTCCCGTCCAAACTATGGAGTCAATTGTAGGGTTATCTCCAAAGATATACTCTCTGTTTTCATCCACATCAATTAACGCAATCAGTCCGGGCTTACTTATACCAAAATAATAAAGGAATGTGCTGTCTTGTCTGAAATGATAAGTATTATCTTCATAATTCATACCACACTCATCGTTTCCGATAAATAACAATTTCCCGGATTTCAACTTTCTTTTCAGGTTCTCTCTTCTTTCGATATAAGTCTTTTTTTCAAACATGTTATAATGGTTTTATATATTAAGTTCACTTTTAAAAATCATGGTAATAACCCTTGGGAGAGAACTGAATATTAATCACAAAGATTATTTTCGTTAATCCTCCATAAGTTTACTAGGTGTTATTTTGAAATGCCTTGAGAAACATCGGCTAAAATATTTTGGATCATTAAATCCTACTTCATATGCAATATCAGATATATTCTTGTTTTTCGTAACTTTATTTTGCAAAATAAGTTTATAAGCCAAGTTTAATCTGTAAGTCCTTATAAACTGCCCCGCCGATTTACCACTTAAAGCATTAAGTTTTTTGTTAAGCAATGATTTACTAACTCCTAATGCATCCACAAAGTCACCCACTTCAAAATATGGGTTATGATAATTATCATTCATAACATCCAGGACACTGTCCATAAACTTCTTGTCGTTCGACTCCTCACTTATTTCTAAGGACTCTGTTGTCATATGCTCATTGAAATTCTGCTGATATCTACTACGCGAATTTAATATATTTTGAATCCGCGCCAGCAAGATATCCTCATCAAACGGTTTAATGATATAAGAATCCACCCCCATACGATAACTTTCTGTTTTAGATTGTTGCGATGTTTTGGCAGTAAGCATAATAAACGGTATGTGGGACAACGAGAAGTTTTCTTTAACTCTTTTCGACAATTCCAAACCATCCATAACGGGCATCATCAAGTCACTGATGATAAAGTCGATATTATATTGTTCTAATACCTCCAAAGCCTCAGTACCGTTACTGGCTGTTACAGTATTATAATAAGGTGATAACACTGAGCATATATAACTATTCATATCCCGATTATCCTCCACAACCAGAAATGTAAGCTTATCCTTATTCCATTCTTTTGAAATCTCGATTGTCTGTTCATCAGGCATCATTCCGGCAGTTACTGTATTAGTGATAGGCTTGGACAAGTTGGGGTCAGACTCATGTAAGGGTAAAACAACTCTAAAAGTTGTCCCTTCAGTTCTATTATTCTTAACACTTATTTGCCCACTTAGCATTAGGATAATTTGCTTAGTTAGATATAAGCCTATTCCTGTGCTACTCTGGCCTTGCATGGGAAACCTAAGACCATTTTTAGATTGATAATATCGTTCAAAAACTTTTTCGGTATCACTCTCCGGAATACCTGCACCACTGTCCCTTACTGATATATATATCAAATTATCATCAGTCTTGACATCCTTTATTGATCTCAGATATATAGTAATCTCTCCTTCATTTGGAGTATATTTTATAGCATTAGATAATAAATTTGTCATAACCTTTCGAATGGAATCCTCATCAAAATATACCTCGGGATTGTTTAGCTTGAAGAGTTTTCGCAGAGTTATTTTTCTATCCGATAGTTGAAATTCAAAAGATGATAAAACAGAGTCAAGGAAAGCACTAATATCACCTTTCCTATAAGATATTTCCAGTTTGCTTGATTCAATCTTTCTAAAATCCATTAACTGATTAACAAGTGATAGCAGATATTTTGAATTTCTTTCTGCAAAAGACAATTGTTCAATTACATAGGGATTGGTACTCAACTTAAGAGCCCTCTCAACTGGTCCAATAATAAGGGTAATGGGTGTACGAAATTCGTGTGTGATATTAGTGAAAAAATCTAGTCGGTCAACTGTCATCTTTTGAAGTTTTTGAGACATTTCTACCAACTGATCTTTTTGAGTCGTTATTTTATCATTCTGTTCACTCAATCTCTGATTTTGTGCATATAGTTCATTTTTTTGGTTGGACAATATACCTTTCTGCAGTTCCAGTTCATGCGTGCGTCGATCTACTTTATCCTGGAGATCAAGTTGACGTGCTTCAAAAGCCTTCATTCTCATAAAATACCAGAATATGCTCAAGCTAAATATAAGCAATATGACAAAAGTAATGAACAGAGTAGTCTTATAGAAGTATGGTTTGACTCTAATACCCAACTGAGTAACCTCGCCCAAATCCATTTGATCTTTCGGTGTATATTTAACTTTAAAAGTATAGTTCCCGGATGGAAGATTCATATAACTAACGACATGCTCGCCTTGTTTCAACTGCATCCAGTCATCATCAAATCCTTCAAGCTTATATGAATATACATAGTTGTTTAAAACATTATAATGAAGTGCAGAAAAGCTAATTGAAAAAGATTTATCATTTTCATGCAGAAATAGTTTTTCTGCCATTGAAATATCTTTGTCAATATATTTGCCCGGATATACAGTTTGATTATTGACCTTCAAGTCTGTAAAGGCTACTTTATATACATCATAGTCCTGAGATAAAAAGATTTTAGGGTCTATGCCAATCATTCCTTCGAGGGTACCAAAATAAAGAATTCCATCTTTACTTTTGCTAAATGAGTTCCAATAGAAGTGATCATTATCCAGTCCATTTTCTTTAAAGTAGTTTAAGAATATATTATTCGACTTATTATAGCATGACAATCCCTTGTTTGTACTTATCCATAGGTTGCCATCGTCATCTTCCAGAATTCCTTTAACATGATTACTAACCAATCCATGCGAAGTAGTGTACGATTGAAACGAGTACGTACCCTTTTCTTCAACAACACGCTTATAAAGGCCGAATCCATCACTTCCCAGCCATAAGGTTCCTTCAGAGTCAAGATACAAGCTTGTAATATAATCAACAAGATGTGATTGCTTATTATCTAACTTATGATTTATATGAATATATGGGAAGAGGCCATCCCTCATTGCATGCAAATCGATAATAAAAAGTCCTTCAGTTGTTCCAAACCATAAATTATCATCCTGGTCAACAACAGGAGACATAAAGCTGGATATTGAAACCGGCATTTTATTTTTGAAAGGCATACTTAGTAAATCTCTTTCCAGGTCATAAAAATATAACCCCTGACTGGTTCCAATCCACATCCCATTATTTATCTTATCATAATAGAGACCACTTACAAAACTTACCACATGGTCAGGATGTGTCGCTAAGTTAATGTACTTAATTGCTGGTTGTTCAGGTCTTAGTCTGTCAATAATCGACACCCCATTTCCCCAGGTACCTACCCATAATCGTTCTTTATTATCAACACATAATGCACTAACCGAATTGTGGCTCAATCTAGTAGTTGATGATTGTGTATAGTGTGTAAAGACATCTTCATTTTTTTTCTTACGATTTAATCCTCCTTCAACAGTTCCAACCCAAATAGTTTCGTCTTCGTCTTCAAGTATAGCATTAACCGGATTGTCTGACAATGAAAATGTATCACCCTGTACATTAGAATAATTAATAACATAAGTGCTTTTAGGAGACAATAAATTCACTCCACCCGTTGCTGTCCCAACCCACACATCATCACCGGCTGACAGCAAACAGTTTATAAAGTTGCTGCTTAGTGTTGTACTAGAACTGTGATCTTCTTTTAAAATTCTTGTAAAGCTGTCGCTGTCCGAGTTATACACATTTATGCCATTTAAAGTAGCAATTAAAATTTGCTTTGAATCAGTAACACACAAATCTGAAATATGGTTTTGCGACAATGATGTCATATTCAGATTATCATGAATATAATGTTTTATTATATTATCTCTTTTATAGTATCGAAATAGCCCAAAATCTGTTCCAATCCACACTTCGTTATCTTTTAGAAGCATAGAATTTATACTTGTATTTCTATCGAATATCAATTTTTCGGATATTTCATTAATCTTCAAATTGTTATTTCCTGAGTCAACTTCAGCTTTAAGAATTTTCTCATCAACGCCAATCCATATCTTTCCATCATAGTCAATATCTGACATTACAACGGATCGTAAAGAATGACTTCTCAGAGTTAAAGAATAAATTTCGCGTATATTCCCGTTTGGGTTAAATTCTATTTTATATAATGCATTGACAGCAAAAACCCATATATTACCTCTCGAGTCGTTTATAATATTAGTTATAGGTTGTTTTAAGAAAGCAGATTTGTTATACTGTTCGCCATCAAACAAGTTACTAAGCCTTGAGCTGTTTAAATCCAAAATATCTAGTCCCCCTTCGGAGGCTATCCATAAACGACCAAAAAAATCACCACACACTTTATGCACAAAGTTGCCTTTCAATGAAACCGGAGTGGAATTCATATTGTAGTTAGTAAAGGTATATCCGTCATACCTAGAAAGACCACTTCTTGTAGAAAACCAAACAAACCCCTTACTATCCTTGTAAATATCGTCAATATAATCATGCATCAATCCGTCATCCATACCAATGACAGAGATGTTATAGTTATCAGTAACAGTATTCTGACCAACAAAAGGCGCAGGATTAACAAACAACAACAATATGAATATGAGATATTTTAATTTCATTTTTTAAATAAAGAGTACACAAAATTAAGCTATTTATATTAGAAACTCAAATTTGAATGAACGTAATGTACATTCGAAACACTCCATTTTAATTAAGAAATTTCAGTGAACGAAAGTCCACTGTATTTGCTCAAAAATCCACCCATAATGAATATCAAATAGATAATTTTGCTTTGAGTATATTTACTTATACTCTAATTAATTTAGCAAATCAACAATAAAGTATATATTATAATGAAACATTTATCCGTAGTTTTAATTACATTTTTATTATTTTCTGCATGTAGCAGCAAAAGCGAAACAAAAGTAGAACCTTTCGCACCAGGCGAATTTAAAGAGTGGGCACAAACGCCTCCTATGGGATGGAACAGCTGGGATTGCTATGGTCCGACAGTGGAAGAGCATGAAGTAAAAGCCAATGCCGACTATATGGCTGAACATCTCAAAGATTTTGGATGGGAATATATTGTGGTTGACATCAGGTGGTTTGTCGAGAATGACAAAGCCGGAGGATACAATCAAACCGACCCGATTTATGTACTAGATGAGTATGGCCGTTATCTGCCCGCAACAAATCGCTTTCCATCAGCAAAAGATGGAAAAGGGTTTAAAGAGCTGGCTGATTACGTACATTCCAAAGGATTAAAATTTGGGATTCACATCATGCGTGGCATCCCAACTGAAGCTGTTGAAAAACAATTACCAATAAAAGGTGCTGATGGTATTACTGCTGATCAGATTTATTCAACAGACTTGCAGTGCTTGTGGCTTAGAGACAATTATACAATACTTGCAGACAAACCGGGCGCTCAGGAATATTACAATTCTATTTTTGACTTGTACGCTGAGTGGGGAGTGGATTTTATAAAAATAGATGACATTTCACGCCCATATCATCAGGCAGAGATAGAGTTAATTCGTAAAGCCATCGACCAGAGTGGTCGTCCGATGGTCCTAAGTCTTTCTCCTGGTAAAACACCTATCGAAGATGCTGCACACGTGACTGAACATGCAAACATGTGGCGTATGGTTGACGATGTGTGGGATTTGTGGCGTGATATTACTCACTTACTGGACGTAGCTCAAGATTGGTATCCTCACATCAAACCGGGCACATGGCCTGATTGTGACATGATTCCTTTAGGTAGAATATCTGTACGTGGCGAAAGAGGTGAAGACCGAATGTCCAGATTAACTAAAGAAGAGCAATACACACTGATGTCATTGTTCACCATTTTCCGTTCTCCTCTAATGTTTGGCGGTGACCTGCCCAGCAACGATGAATTTACCTTGTCACTTTTGACAAATGAAGAAGTATTAAGAATGCATCATGATGGCACGGATGTAAGACAAATATTCCAGAAAGATGGTAAAGTGGCTATCACTTCACGCAACTCTAAAACCGAAGAGGTATATCTGGCTATCTTCAACATTGACGATGATAAGGCTCAAGAGATTTCAGTAAATCTTAAAGACCTGGGACTTAATGGGGACTGTAAGGTTACTGAGTTGTGGTCAGGAGAAGAAATTGGTGTATACTCCAATGATTTTTCACAAACTATTCAGCCACACGCAAGTGGATTGTATAAATTCGTACAATAAAAACATGAAAAACAAATTAACCTGGATTTTAATTTCACTTTTGGGTGTCATAAATCTTCATTCACAAACGACATCGAAAGTTGAGTATTTTGATTTAAAGAATGTGGAACTTCTTGAGAGTCCATTCCTGCACGCACAGGAACTAGACAAGAAGTATCTGCTTGAAATGGATGCCGATAAACTACTTGCTCCTTTTTTAAGAGAAGCCGGACTTAATCCCAAGTCTGACTCTTATACCAACTGGGAGAATACAGGACTGGATGGACATATAGGTGGTCATTACTTGTCGGCCCTCTCTATGATATACGCTTCAACAGGTGACTCCGAAATAAAATCCAGACTAGACTACATGCTGAACGAACTAAACAACGTTCAGCATGCCAATGCCAATGGCTATATTGGTGGTGTACCGGGAAGCAAGACAACATGGGATGAAATTGCCAGTGGCAACATTAGGGCAGGAGGTTTTGATCTGAATGGAAAGTGGGTTCCACTTTATAATATTCACAAAACTTATGCCGGACTTAGAGATGCATACTGGCATGCCAATAGTGAATTGGCAAAAGATATGCTCATAAAGTTTACCGATTGGATGATAGAGATAACTAAAAATCTTTCTGACGATCAGATGCAGGATATGCTTAGAAGTGAACATGGCGGCCTTAATGAAACTTTTGCTGATGTAGCAGTCATAACAGGAGATAAGAAGTATATGAAACTGGCAAAACGCTTTTCACACCTTCATATTCTCAATCCTCTGTTAAACAAAGAAGATCAGCTGACCGGCATGCATGCCAACACTCAAATTCCTAAGGTTTTGGGCTACAAACGTATTGCAGATCTTGAAGGGAACAATGAGTGGGCGGAAGCATCACGTTTTTTCTGGGATACAGTAGTTAATAACAGATCAGTATCAATTGGCGGAAACAGTGCCAACGAACACTTTCATCCTGCGAATGATTTCACACGAATGATAAACAGTATTGAAGGACCGGAAACGTGTAACACCTACAACATGTTACGATTGTCTAAGATGTTATATCAAACTTCGTTAGACAAAGGTTATATAGATTACTATGAACGTGCACTGTACAACCATATATTATCAACCCAACACCCTGAAACAGGAGGCCTTGTTTACTTCACTCAGATGCGCCCAGGACACTACCGTGTTTATTCGCAACCACAAACAAGTATGTGGTGTTGTGTGGGATCAGGAATTGAAAATCATGCTAAGTACGGTGAGATGATTTATGCTCATTCAGATGATAAACTTTATGTAAACCTGTTCATTCCATCTAAACTAAACTGGAGAGATAAAAGAACTGTAATTACACAACAAAATAATTTCCCGGAAGAAGGCAAAACTGAATTAATCATAACCCCCAAAAGAAAAACCAGGATAACTATTATGATCCGTTATCCTGAATGGGTTGAAGATGGTGCACTAAAGGTAAGTGTAAATAATAAACCGATTAATGTTGTACAAAACTCTGATTATGTTGCAATAGAAAGGAAATGGAAAAAAGGAGATAAGATAATCGTTGAAATGCCCATGAGGCTGTCTGCCGAACAACTTCCGGACAAGTCTAACTACTACTCATTTTCATATGGCCCGATAGTGCTTGCAGCCAAAACGAGCCAGGAAGACTTGAAAGGGCTTTTTGCCGATGATAGTCGCGGAGGACATATTGCGCACGGGAAACAAATTCCACTTAATGAGATGCCCATTATAGTGGCAGAACCGGAAAATATCATATCCGTAATTACTCCAATTGAAGGAAAACCATTGACATTCAAGATCAACAATCTTTCACCTAAAAGTCACTCTAATGAATTGGAGGTGATACCATTCTACAGTCTGCATGATTCTCGTTATGTATTATATTGGCAACAGGCAACAGAGAAAGAAGTGGAAGAAATTCATCGTAGAATAGAGGAAGAAGAAAAAGAAATCCAGAAGCTCAATGATAAGACTATTGATAGGTTGACAAGTGGTGAACAGCAACCTGAATCTGATCATTTTATAAAGTTTGATGATTCGTGGACAGGATCTGTAAATGGAATTAGCTGGAGAGAATGCAAAGGCTATTTCAGCTACAATCTAAGGAATCCGAATAAGGAAGCCAAACAGCTTCATTTAACTTATTTCGATAGGGACAAAAACAGAAATATCAAAGTATATATCAACAATATTGAGGTTTTTGCAGAACGAATGAAGGGAGAGAAGGGAGATAACTTACAAGTGAAAATTATCGATATTCCGGTAAGTGAACAGAGTAAAGAAATACTTGAAGTCAAGTTTATGCCAATTGACACGGAATCAATTACAAATAAGATTACAGCAGTAAGGATTTTAAAATAACTCCGCTTCATGATAATCAAAACGATATGAAATAATTAGCATAGAAGTAAAAAACATCAACTGAACGAACAATGAAAATAAAACCTGTTTTTTTTATATCACTCTTATTATCACTAGTTAGTTGTGCTAAAAAGCCAGAAGTGAGCATCCCAACAGAAGAGGATATGCAGGCTTATCTTTTCACTTTTTATACCGATGCTACCCACAGCATACATATGGCTATTAGCCATGACGGCTACACTTTCACAGCGTTGAATGATGGTTACCCTGTTATTGCAGGTGATACCATCGCTGACCAAAAGGGTGTAAGAGATCCACACCTATACCGCGGTCCCGATGGTTCTTTTTATATGGTTATGACAGACCTACACATATTCGCAAAAGAAAAGGGATACAGGAAAACAGAGTGGGAACGACCGGACGAGCTTTACGATTGGGGAAACAACAGGGGGTTTGTTTTTATGAAATCTACAGACCTTATAAACTGGACAAGGCATAATGTATTTATAGAAGACCTGTTTCCTCAGCTGGAAAATATCGGATGTGCATGGGCACCTCAAACGATTTATGACCCGGATGAAGACAAGCTTATGGTTTATTTTTCAATGCGATTTGAAAAAGAAAAAACAAAACTGTACTATGCATACGCTGATGATGAGTTTACGAAATTAACGACATTGCCTAAGTTGATGTTTGGACATCCAAATCCTGAAATTCAGGTTTTGGATGGGGACATAACCCAAATGCCGGATGGAAATTACTGCCTAATGTATGTTGCTCAAGAACACCCGGGAGGAATAAAAATGGCAATATCAAACAAGTTAAACTCAGGATACGTATATCAGCCCGACTGGATAGACTTTGAGCCCGGGGCATCAGAAGCCCCAAGTGTATGGAAAAGAATCAATGAAGACAAATGGGTTCTCATGTATGATATACATAACATAGCACCAAACAATTACGGGTTTTGTGAAACAACAGATTTCTTGAACTTCAATAATATAGGTCATCTAAATGAGGGTGACATGAAAATAAGTGGCATTACATTACCAAAACAGGGAGCTGTTATTCATATAACCGCAAAAGAGGCAGAGCGTTTGGAAAAATACTGGAAGAAAAACAAGAAAAAATATATCTATTAAACTTATTTTTAAAATAGAAAACAAACAGAATAAAATCTATAACTATCAATAAATAACAATCTAAATGAAGTCAAAACTATTCTATATCATCGTATTAATTCTGATAACTACGTCTTGTTCACAACCAACTAGCAGTAATGGTGTAAGTGAAAAAGACATGGGTGCATATCTTTTCACCTATTTCACAGACCCAACACACAGTTTGTTTATGGCAGTCAGTCG
The DNA here is from genome assembly GCA_964346415.1 of uncultured Proteiniphilum sp. Classification (GTDB taxonomy): domain Bacteria; phylum Bacteroidota; class Bacteroidia; order Bacteroidales; family Dysgonomonadaceae; genus Petrimonas. Next base: position 5,993 of record CAYFUQ010000036.1, on the reverse strand, counting down.
AGACGGATATTCATTTACAGCTGTCAACGAAGGAAACCCGGTAATTGCGGGTGACACCATCGCAAGTCAAAAAGGGATTAGAGATCCACATATTCAGCGCGGACCTGACGGTGCATTTTATTTGGCAATAACAGATCTTCATATTTTTGGACAGGAGAAAGGCTATCGTGATACGCAGTGGGAACGTCCGGGAGAACTGTTTGACTGGGGCAATAACAGAGGATTTGTTCTTATGAAATCATACGACTTAATCAATTGGACACGCAGCAATGTATATATCGAAGAACAATTCCCTGAACTGGGAGAAATTGGCTGCGCATGGGCACCTCAAACTATATACGACCCTGTTGAAGAAAAGATAATGCTCTACTTTACAATGAGACTGGGAAGGGGAAAAACAAAACTTTATTATGCCTATACCGACAGTGACTACACCAAGCTAGTGTCTAAACCAGAGATTTTATTTGAATACCCAAACCCAGATATTCAAATACTAGATGCAGACATTAGTCAAATGCCTGATGGACGCTACTGCATGATGTACGTGGCTCAGGAAGAGAGCGGAGGAATAAAAATGGCTTTCTCAGATAAAATAAATTCAGGGTACGAGTACAGACCTGAGTGGATTGACTTTGAGCGCGGAGCGTGTGAAGCTCCTAATGTGTGGAAAAGAATTGGGGAAGAAAAGTGGGTACTAATGTATGATATATTCAGCATACAGCCCCATAACTTTGGTTTTGCCGAAACAGCGGATTTCACAGACTTCATCAATTTAGGGCACTTCAACGAAGGGGATATGAAAATAACAAATGCCATTTCACCTAAACATGGTTCTGTAATACAGATTACATCTGAAGAGGCTGACAGATTGGAACAGTATTGGGAAGAAAACAAAAAGAGCTACCAGTATGAACTAACTTATCATTAAACTAATATAAACAAAACATATAAAAATGAAACTACGATTTATCTCTTTAAGTATCTTAATCTTGTCATCGTTATTCAAATGGCAAGCCCAGGCTAATGAGCCGGACTCGGCCTACTTGTTTGCGTATGGTGAGAACGGGCTTCGCTATGCATGGAGCGTTGACGAACAAAATTGGAATTCGATAGGTAATGAATATGTGTACCTTTCAAGTGATTTTGGCAGGTGGGGAAGTCAGAAAAAAATGTACGACCCTGTTTTGATTCAAGATAAAAGTGGCAAATGGCACTGCATGTGGACGCTAAATGATGATGTGGGTATTATCGCACATACAACATCAGACAACCTGACCTATTGGACGCCACAATCATATCCATACCTGTTTGAGGGACAAGGCAATTGCCGAATGCTAGAGGTTGGGCACAATTCATCAAAAGACAACTATGTAATAACCTGGGTAAACACCAAAGGGGATAACAGTATTTTTGGCACTACCACAAAAGATTTCAAACACTTTGAGTCTGCCACAAAATTGCCGGAAGCAGCAAGAATTAATCAGCGAGATAAAATCAGCCTGAATGGAATAGCCCAAACGGGAACTGTACACAAAGTGTCATGGAAAGTAATCGATCATTTAATCGGCACAATGCAACAGAATGAATTCAAAAGAATGCAGAATAGCGAACTGATGGCTGATGACCCTGTGCGATTTGCAAACCTGGAAACTGTTGAGGCTCAAATTGCTATTGATCCGTCAAAGTCTAAATCAATCAGTGATATGCTAATTGGTATCTTTTATGAGGACATTAACTACGCAGCTGATGGTGGAATGTATGCAGAGCTAATCCAAAATCGCGGATTCGAATACTCGCCCGGAGACAGAGGTGGTGATGAGTCATGGAATAGTTATAAAGCCTGGAACCTGAGAGGCGACAACGCTAAGTTTGCAATCGAAACAAGCTCACCTGTGCATATAAATAATAAGCACTATGCTGTTTTAGAAGTAGAGAAACCGGGAGCAGCTCTTCAAAATGAAGGATTTGATGGTATCGCAATTAAAAAAGGAGACAAATATGATTTTTCATTCTTTGCCAGAAATCATGATTCAAAAAGCAAAAGAATAACAATAAGATTGTCAGATAAAAATGGCAATACAATAGGTGAAACAAATGTCACTGTAAAGTCAAACAAGTGGAAAAAATACAGCACAGTTATCACGGCAAACAAAACTGAAGATAAAGCGGTGTTGGAACTCATTCCGCAAACTGCAGGAAAAGTTTCATTAGATATGATTTCACTATTTCCTCAAAAAACATTTAAGAACCGCAAGAATGGTTTGAGAAACGATTTGGCGCAAACACTGGCCGACATGAAGCCTCGTTTTGTGAGATTCCCCGGAGGATGTGTTGCTCACGGTGATGGTTTGGGAAATATGTATAGATGGAAAAACACCATCGGTGCGCTTGAAGAACGTGTTCCACAGCGCAACATGTGGGGTTATCATCAGAGCGCCGGATTGGGATACTTCGAATACTTCCAGTTCTGTGAGGATATCGGTGCCGAGCCGCTACCGGTTGTGCCTGCAGGAGTACCTTGTCAAAACTCGGGAACAGGCGGACACGGACAGCAGTGTGGCATACCAATGCACGAAATGCAAGACTATATTCAAGAGATTTTTGATCTGATTGAATGGGCAAACGGAGATCCTAAGACTAACAAATGGGCTAAAATGCGTGCTGATGCGGGTCATCCCAAGCCATTCAATTTGAAATACCTTGGCATTGGAAATGAAGATTTAATTTCTGATGTATTTGAAGAGCGATACGCAATGATATGCAATGCTATAAAAGAAAAGTATCCCGAGATAATTATTATTGGAACAGCAGGTCCTTTCTTCGAAGGGAGTGATTATGTCGAAGGGTGGAGAATTGCCACAGAGTTGGAACTCCCTATGATTGATGAGCACTATTACAATCCTCCCGGATGGTATATTCACAATCAGGACTTCTACGATCGCTACGACAGAAACAAACCACAGGTTTATCTGGGCGAATATGCAGCCCACGTTCCGGGCAGACACAACAATATAGAGTCGGCTCTGGCTGAAGCACTTCACCTGATTAATGTTGAGCGAAATGGAGATATAGTGGCATTAACTTCTTATGCTCCCCTACTCGCTAAAGAAGGTTTTACTCAATGGAATCCCGACTTGATTTATTTCAACAACACAGAAGTAAAACCAACAGTTGGCTACCACGTGCAAAAGCTTTATGGTCACAACTCGGGAGATGAATATGTGCCTAACAATATCAGTATATCCGTGCACAGAGACGATGTGAAGAAACGTATAGCATGCTCTATAGTAAATGACAGTTCAACAGGCAGTCAGATTATCAAACTGGTAAATCTGCTTCCGGTAGATGTAAAAGCAGTATTAGACACAGACAACTTGCATTCAACTGATAAAGACGTAATTAAAACAGTATTATCAGGACAGCCAAATGATAAAACTGCAAAACCTGTAGAAACAACAATAAAGTTTGATGAAGTAAAAAATATCGTTCTTCCTCCTTATTCATTTATGGTTTTAAAAATTCAACAATAAATTTATCCTTTGTAATATGAAAAAAACAAGTAAACTATTATTAGCTTTATTGAGCCTCATTGTAACATTTTCAATGCAAGCTCAGATTAATGAAATGGTCATTGATGTTAAAAATCAAGGTGCTGAAATTCAACCAACGATGTGGGGTTTGTTTTTTGAAGACATCAATTATGCTGCCGATGGCGGTTTGTATGGCGAATTAGTAAAGAATCGCTCTTTTGAGTTTCCCCAAAACTTTATGGGATGGGAAACATACGGTAATGTAATTTTGAAAAATGATGGTCCTTTTGAAAGAAATCCACATTATGTTCGTCTTGAAAGTTCAGGACATGATCATAAACACACCGGGCTGCAAAACGAAGGCTTCTTTGGTATCGGAGTTATCAAAAACAAAGAATATCGATTCTCTGTTTGGGCAAGAAACCTTAGCGGCAACAGCAAAATCAGAGTTGAGCTTGTGAACACATCATCAATGGGCGAGAGCCAGGCAGTGGCGAGTCAGGATTTGGAAATAGAATCTAATGAATGGACTAAATATGAATTAATTCTAAAACCCAACGAAACAAATGCAAAACTGAAACTTCGTATCTTCCTTCGATCAGGTAATCCTGTAGATCTGGAGCATATCTCACTATTCCCCGTTGACACTTGGAACGGACACAAGAATGGTATGAGAAAGGATTTGGCACAAGCACTTTACGACCTAAACCCCGGTGTATTCAGATTCCCCGGAGGATGTATCGTTGAGGGTACTGATTTGGAAACTCGATACGACTGGAAAAAAAGTGTTGGTATTGTAGAGAATCGCCCATTGAATGAGAATCGCTGGCATTACACATTCTCACACCGTCTCTTCCCCGATTATTACCAAAGCTATGGTCTTGGATTCTATGAATACTTCCTTTTGTCGGAAGAAATAGGAGCAGAACCACTTCCTGTGGTAAATAGCGGATTATCATGTCAGTATCAAAACGACCACGAAAGTGCTCACGTAGCAATAGCAGCGCTTGACAGTTACATCCAGGATGCCCTTGACTTAATTGAGTTTGCCAATGGCAGCACTGATACAAAATGGGGAAAGCTTCGTGCTGAAATGGGACACCCCGAGCCATTCAATATGAAATATATTGGAGTTGGAAATGAGCAATGGGGACCTGAATATGTTGAACGATTGAAACCTTTTATGGATGCCATTCGCAAAGCTTATCCCGAAATTAAGATTATTGGAGGTTCGGGTCCGGGATCTGAAGGAAAAGAGTTCGAATATCTGTGGCCAGAAATGAAGAAACTAAAAGTTGATCTTGTGGATGAGCACTTCTATAGACCCGAAAGCTGGTTCCTTGCGCAAGGTGCACGATATGACAATTATGATCGCAAAGGTCCCAAGGTATTTGCAGGTGAATATGCTTGCCACGGAGCAGGCAAAAAATGGAATCACTTCTATCCTGCACTTCTGGAAGCTGCGTTTATGACAGGCATGGAGCGCAATGCCGACATTGTTCACATGGCAACTTACGCACCTCTGTTTGCTCATGTTGAAGGATGGCAATGGCGTCCCGACATGATTTGGTTTGACAATATCAGCTCTTTCAATACAGCAAGCTATTACGTACAGCAACTATTCTCATTAAACAAGGGTAGCAACGTATTGCAACTTACAATGGATGGGAAACCGGTTACCGGCGCAAGCAACCAAAACGGATTATTTGCAAGCTCTGTATGGGATAAAGACAACAATGAGGTTATTGTTAAAGTAGTAAATACCTCAGAGAAGGCAGAACAGATTAAACTGAATTTTACAGGACTCAAGAAAAATGAGAAACTAACAAATGGAAAGCTGATTAGCTTCAATTCACCTGATCCTCTTGCAGAGAACTCAATTGCCAACCCTTCGCTTCTGAAGCCTGCGGAGAACAATTGTAATGTAAAAGGCAATTATCTGGAAGGTACAATTGAAGGTCATACTTTCCATGTATATAAAATTAAACTTACCAATTGATTGAGTATTCGTATGCTTTAATTTAATAAACATTTTGTTTTAGATTCTAAAGAGGCTGTCTCGTTGAAGTTTTACTTCATATTGACACAGCCTCTTTCCTTTTAAAGTTACATTTAGGTATAAATGTCATTATACATTGATACATTTTAATTTTGTAAACTATCAATGTTGGATGACATGGATATATTTCAAGTTTAAAATACATCGTTGTCATCCTACACTACCATATTTTAAATTTGAAAACTACCAGTGTAATATGACAATCGTATATTTCAAGTTTGAAAACTCAGAATGTATTAATACTCTTTGTGTTTTCAACTTTGTAATGTTAAAGTGTATTTTTACAATGTGAGGAAATGAAGATGCAATCTTTGCAATAACAAAAGAGGGTGTACAAATTGTACACCCTCTTGCATAAAATCTATATAGATAACTCTTATTATCCGTTTACTTGCTTCATGTGA
>CAYFUQ010000035.1:20972-22897 GCA_964346415.1 uncultured Proteiniphilum sp. | reverse complement strand
GGGCGACATAAAGGGCGAGACGGTGGTGATGATGCTCGACCAGCAGAAATATCTGACGCTGGTGCAGCGATACAAGGAGCTGTCGGACGGCGACGGAGGGCAGACTAACGGTGAGGGCGATTTGCCTTACGATATCGATGCTTATCTGACCACCATCGACACGGACACGATTAATACGGATTATATCAATTCGCGGTTTGAGAAGTACCTCAAGTCGCTGGACAATAAAGCACTGACCCAAGAGGAGAAGCGCGACATACTGAACGAGCTGCACAGTTCGTTTGCCAGCCTGTCGCAGGATGACCAGAAGTATGCAAATCTGTTTTTGCACGATGTGCAAAATGGCGATGCCAATCTGACGCCGGGCAAGACGCTGCGCGAATATATCACGGAGTATCAGATGCACACCAAGAGCGAGCAGGTGCGGCGCGCTGTTGAGCTGCTGGGTGTTGACGGGGCAATGCTGTCAAACATGGTTGCACTTGGCCTGTCGGATGCCAACCTCAACGAGTTTGGTCGCTTCGACCAGCTGTGTGCCACTGCCGATATCGAAAAGGCGCAAGCCTACTTTGAGGCGGCGGAGGGGCAGCCGGTGAAGGGCTTTAGGGTGGTGGCAAGGCTGAAGGGGCTGCTGAAGAAGTTTATAATTGATGGAGGGATGGAGTTGTAACACTTCTTTTTACTATCTTTGAATTAACAATCTAGTCGGCATTTCAAATATCAAAATGAAAGGCAGGCATCATAAGAAACAAACTATGAAAGAATTTAAGTTTGAGATGGCGTTTGCATACCACTTAAGCAATGAGTACTATACAGAGTTATTGAGTAAAATATTCAATACGGTGGATACCATCACCATCGACATTGACCACGTCAACAAGGCAATAGAAAACGCCAGGAGACATAAGGAGATACTAAACAAATATCTGTTTGCGCCCACGTGGAGTGAGAGTACGGAGCTAATCAAAACGATGAATGAGGAGCGGCGGGGGATGCTTACGTCAATGAGGACGGGGATAATCAGCTCGAAGCGTGCCGAAACGGAGGAGAAGAGGGAGGCGGCAAAAGTACTTGTGCAGTGGATAAAGCCGCATCGCAAGAATATTAGTTCGCGCAATGCCGAGAATGAAATGTATGCAATTTGGGGACTGGAGCATCCATACGATACAGATCCGAGAATTAGTGAGGCGTTGAAAGTGCTGTCACTCGATGAGAGGTTTAAGGCAATTTTGAGCCATCAGGAAAAGCTTATTAAGCTGGAAATAGCTCGCGAGAAGGCCAAACAAGATAATGAGCACAAGGCGAAGGAGCGAAGACGGGCGTGCCAAAGGGATTTGAAAATGATGCTGGACACTCTATACAGCGTGGTGGTGCTGTATCCCGACGAGAACGAAGAGGTGTACAAGGTTTGCCAAATTATTGAGGGCATTATCAAAGATGCGCACAAGATTCATAGATTTAGAAAGACAATAAACAAAAAGAGGAAGGCAAGGGCTGCCAATTTGCTGTTGGCAAAGGGGAAAAGGACGAAGAAGGAGCTTCCCAAGAGTAAGGATAAGAAGAAAGAGAAACCTGAAGAGAAGCAGGATAACAATCAGGAGATTAAACCCGAAGAAAAGCAAAATATAAAAGACAAAACGGGAGAAAGCACTAATGCTAATCAGAAAAGAACACCAAAAGAGAAACAGGAAGAAAGTCCCAAAAACAATAAGGAAACCAAACTGATAGACAATCCCGAAAAAAAAGGGAAGCAGGCTCCCCCACCCTCCGCAAATGCCAACGACGAGAATTGAACTAAAATACTATCTTTGTAAAAAAAATAAAATACAGACGTTTGATATGAATCAACCAATAGTGAAAAGTCAGCGCATCGATGTGGTGGATGCACTGCGTGGATTTGCTGTGCTGGCTATATTGCTGGTGGT
>CAYFUQ010000035.1:17024-20872 GCA_964346415.1 uncultured Proteiniphilum sp. | reverse complement strand
TTCTTCCCCATCGGGCTTCATCTTGCGCCCGTCAGCGGGTTCACGGTGAGTCTCCTTATCGGAATTGCAGTTGCTGTGTTGCAGATTAATCTTTGCAAATGGTGGTTGGCAAGTCATAAGCAGGGGCCGCTGGAGAGGTTATGGCACAAATGGACGTGGCTGGGAAAGGCAAACCGATGATGGTTTGCCTTTTCTATTACATCTTGTTTACTTCTTTTACTTCACATTGAATGCCACTCGCAATTCATCAATCTCCTTATCGCCGATGGGGCGAAGGTCGCCAACGCTGGCAGCCATCACAAGCGAGTTGGCAGAGAACTCTGCCACTTCGAGATAGTCGAAAGTGCTGAGCAACTTATCGCCGGTAACAAACACGCTGTCGTTTTCGATGATTAGCACGCGGTTGTCTTTAAACATTGCCGCCACTTCTTCAATGTTGTTATGTATCAGTCCGAAAGGAATGTTGGGAACATCCTGCAGGAATATCCAGCTTTCGGGTATGGTGCGAACATCAAACTTAGAACCGCTCACGGCATGAGCCATAAGGTTGACGGATTGCGTCATGATGATGGAGTTGATGTGAGGGTGCATCTGATATATTCGCTGATGAAGGGCTACAGAGCGACTGGGAGTTTTGCCCGACTCGGCCATTCCATTCTTGATCTGCACAATATCATCGGGCATAATGTCCCATCGTGCCACTCCGCGGGGAGTAATCAGGAAGTCATCATCTTTCCAGCGTACCGACACGGTGCCATAGGTAGAAATCATAAGTCCCTGGTCGCACGCACGACGAATAATGTTGACCATATCTGTGCGGATGGCGCGCTCGTCGGACGGGTGTTTGATATCCATAAATAGTGGAATCTTTGCGGGAATGTGATTTACATATTGAGACACCTGCTCATCGCTCAGGTAGTTCACCTTGCCCAGACGTTTGGCATTGACGATGGTGCGACAGCAAAACTCAAGCGTTTCGAAACGCTGGTATGCGTCCATCATGTCACTTCCGCCCAACACCACACCATGATTTTCCATAATCACCGCCTTGTGGCTTTTACCTCTGAATTCGTTGGCAATCTTTTCGCCCAAGTCTTCACTGCCGGGACAGCCATAGGGCGCAAAGCCCACATCACCAATTATATCATGCGCCTGTGGCACAATCTTGGTGTCGGGCACTTGCCCGATGATGCTGAATGCCACCAGTGCCGGCGGGTGAGCGTGAATAATTGCGTTTAGTTCGGGGCGACTTTTATAGATAGCTCTATGGAAAGGCAGCTCCGATGATGGTTTGTGCGGGCCAACGATTGTTCCGTCGGGTTTCACACAGATGATATCTTTTGTGGTAAGGTTGCCCTTATCGATACCCGAAGGGGTAATCCAGATATCACCATTATCGTCGCGGATAGAAATATTTCCACCCGAAGTAGTGGTCATTCCACTACGGTAAATGCGTCCGATGATCACTTTAATTTGTTCCACCGGATGCATTAAGTTGATGTCTAATTGTTTCATTTTAGTCTATTTGTAATTCTCTAAGAGATAAGTCTCTGCTTCCACACTCCACAAACCGTTGTGTCGGTCGCATATCTCTGCCAGTGCCTTAAAGAAGGGGTCGCTTTCGCCAAGCTTGGCAAAGTCGGTGATGGCAGTTAGCGGCATATCGATATGGGTGTAGATTAGTTTTTTGCTGCCGGGCAGCTTGGGGATGTTCAGAGTAGCTTCGGCTACGCTGTCAAGTCCGCCAATGTGCGACACCAAACCTGCAGGGTCGAGCCCTTTGCTCATAATGTCGAGTGCTTCAATCATATCATCTTTGTTGCCACCGCTAGTTCCCACGATGTGAGTATAAGCATAGTGTACATTGTAGAAGTTGAGTGATGCGCTGAAGTTGGGATTGTCGGGTCCTGCAAAGAAGTTTAGACAGCCGTCGAAGCCAAGAATAGCGTCGCCCTGCTCCACAACGGGCTTAACGGGTGCAAATACAAACACATCGTTGTAGCCTTCGCCGTCGGTCAAATCTCTTAGTTTCTTAACAGGGTCTTCGCAGTTGCCTGTGTTCACATAATGCAGGTCGATGCCTCTTGAGCGGGCAAACTCTACGGTGTAGATGCTTGCTGCGCGGTCGAGACGTGCCTGATCGATATCGGTTACTACCAACAGAGATGGCTTGCGGTCTTCGCGGTTGAGTGCATAGTTGATTGCAGCCAGTCCCATCGGTCCAACACCTGCCAGGATTGCCATTTTGCCGCCGTCAACAATCTCCATTGTGTGCACGTAGCTTCCGGGAGTGGTGTGATAGTTGGCGTGCATAGCACCAATCACACACGATAGTGGTTCGGCAAGTGAAGCGGGATAGAATCCTTCGCCTTCATATTTGAGCAGGCAACCCTGTACCATCACATCGTTGGGGATGATAACATAAGTGGCGTCGCCACCCACGTAGGGATAGCTGTAGCCGGGTGCGCTAAGCAGACCCACCGGTCCGTCTTCGTAGAATATGGCAGGCTGAATTGAGAACTTGTCGCCGGCCTTAAACTGGTCGGCCCATTTGGCTCCCACTTCCAGGATTTCTCCTGCAAACTCATGTCCCACCATGATTGGGTTCTCGGCAATATCGTCGGGCACGCGTTTGTGGTCCGAACCTTGCGATGCAGCTTTGTAGGTTGACATACAAAGTGAGTCGGATACTACTTTTGCCAATATTTCATCTTCTTTGATAGGGGGCAAGTCAAACTCCTCAAGGCGGAGATCGTTTTTGCCATAAAGTCTTACAGCTCTTGTTTTCATTTTTGATTTGTTTTATAGATTTTGTTTTAGTTCTTTTATTAGTTGAGCATCACCTGTCCGCCCGACACGGGAAGTGCCTGACCGGTTTCACCACACTGTTCCATCAGGTACAGCACTGCTTTGGTAACATCCTCGGGATTACATCCCTTGCGCATTGGCACCTGTGCTAAATAGAACGCTTTAACGTCCTCAATGGTTTTGGCTCCGGGCACTTTGCCTGCGTTGAGATACTGCACAAACAGTCCCCGCTCGGGGTCGCTCCACAGTGGTCCTTCGTAGTAGTTGCCGGGGCATACCGAGTTTACTTTGATTCGGTCGGGTGCCAGTTCGAGTGCGAATGACTGTGTGAGACCTATGCCGCCAAACTTTCCGCCTGCATAGGCGAAGTTGGCACGACTGCCGCGCAATCCCGATTTGGAATTGATTTGTATCACGTCGGCATAATATTCGGGCGATGCGTAGCGGGTTTGCAAACGCATGGCGCGGGTTACCACCTTGGTGCCGTAGAAGTAGGCGTTATAGTTGATTTTGGTTACAAAATCAAAATCTTCGGGAGTCATATCCTCCAGTCCTCCTGCACGCAAAACGCCGGCGTTGCTGATGTATGCATCCACTGCTCCGAAGTTGCACACTGTTTGGTGCAACATCTGTTCAAGGCTGGGAATATCGGCCACGTTGGTTTTCACATAGATTGCCTGATTGCTTCGTCCAAGGGCGTTGAAGCGGGCTGCTGTTGCCTGTCCTGCCTCTTCGTTGAGGTCGGCAACCACTATGTTTGCGCCTTCTCGCATTAGAATTTCGGCAATACCTTCGCCAAATCCCTGTGCAGCTCCTGTCACAATGATAGTTCTGTTTTCGGCTCTGCCTGTTGATGCTTTGGCTGCCACACTACGACGGTAGTTTTCTACTTCCCAGTTGTCGATAAAGTCAATTTGTTCTTTAGTCATGGGGTGTGCACCACCAAATGAGCGGGTGAGCCATGCAGTTTTCATTGCATCTTCATACACATCAAGTATGATGTCACACTGACGGGCATTGTCGCCCACAGCCACGAGGCC
>CAYFUQ010000035.1:13123-16924 GCA_964346415.1 uncultured Proteiniphilum sp. | reverse complement strand
CACCTCTTCGGTGCAGCTGCATGTTGGGCGGTCGGCTGTGGGTAGCGGTTCTTTGATTTCGCTTTCCAGTTTGGCCAGGATGTCGGCATATATCTTTTTAATCTCGTTCACCTCATTGGCGGCAACGAAGATGCCGTGGTTTTGAAGCCAGATAACCTGCGGTTCTTTGTTGAAACGGGCGCGAAACTTTTTGATTTCGTCATCTACTTTCTTAAACAGCACGTAGCCGGGATCGGTATAAGTAATGTAGAGCACCTCATCGCCAAAGAGGCGAAGCAGGTCGCTTTCAGCACTTTGGGCGCACATCAGTCCGTTGACCATCGTGGGGTGCAGATGCACCACATAGCTGTAGTCGATAACGTTGTGCATTGATGTTTCAACCGAGGGACGGCGCCCGGGAGTGAGCGTGGCTGCTGCCAGGTCTTGCTTCACCTGTTCTTCTCGCCGGTCGGCATCGGCACTGTAGCCTTTTTCCGACATTGGGTTTAGAAGTGCACGATCCAGTTTGGCAAACCCGTCTTCGGTGATTGTTGCCAATGCCGCGCCGCTTGCCTTCACCCATATATGTTCATTGTTTTTGTAAGATGTGTTGCCGCCACCGGCTATAACATATCTTGTGTCGTTGCCGTAATATTGAGATACAGCAATCAGATTCTTAATTTCTTGCATTTGTTTTTGATGATTAATGATTTACTGAATGGTTCCGCGAATCAGCTCGTCACCCAGAGTTATGAATGCATCGCGATCCAGGCGGTTGGCATTGCCCTCTTCGTCGAGATAGCCCTCAAGTCCCTGCGCAAGCAAATGATGATGGGCGGCTATAACGCAAGCTCCTTCATAGTTGATTTGGCACAGCTTGTCAGTTAGCGGAGTGCTGTGGCGCGCAAACAGTTCTATAGGTTCCATTGCGGGCGTATTGTGCTCGCTTCCCAGGGTTACCACAAAACCTTTGTCGTGCAGGTATGAAGCGTACTTCTCAAGAAGTGCCACATCATTGCGGGTGGTTATAAATTCCACGGAGTGGAAACCACGTTCGGTAAGTTGCTCTGCCACTCTTTCCAGATCGTTTTCGAAATCGGTATAGTTTCCGTTTGCATCATCTGCCAGAAATGGGTAGGTGGGGATGCCGCCGCCTGCAATAATTAATTTGCGCACGTCATCCACAGGCAGAAATGCTTCGGGCGTTTCGGGCACAAAGGCTGCTCCACCCGCTTTGAGCAAGTTGCCTCGAATTTCATTTTCAACTGCTGCGTGATTGTTAACTTCTGATTTCAGTTCCTTGCCGCCAAACAATGTTTTGAAAAGCGATTGTATTTTCTCTTCGTTCTGCACTGCAAATTTGTAAACCTTCATGCGCAATGCTTTGGCAAGATGTCGCTCGCGCACCTGCCCTTTCGTAAGCTCGTCTCTTATCGAGTCGAAATCAAACGAAACGGTTATGTCGTTATCAATAAGCAGTTGCTGAACCTTTTCGGTCATTGCCTTCACCTGATTGTTGGCTTCGTTGCGTACTCCGTCAAGCTGAGAGGCATAAGGTTCGGGCAGTACAAAGGGATTTGACATTCCCTTGCCGCTAATATATGTACGTCCGGGATTGCCGGGGTCGTTAACTCGCAATCCTGCTGCCTGATCTTCTTCGTTGAGTCCGATAAACTCAATTCCATACAGAGGATAGAGTTTTCTTGCCTGGCAGCCTGCCGCCCATTCGGCGTATGCTTCTGTTGTGTAGAAGTCATTGACTCCCACAACTTCTATTCCTTCTTTAACTGCACGATCAAGTGCATCGTCCACGCCATCAAAAGCACTGAATGAATATGGCGTGTGCATGTGTGCATTTACTTTCAGATATTTCATATGATTAAGATATTATTTTCAAATGTATTTATGGAAACTGCTTTGATAATATTACTCGCAATAGAGTTATTATCTATTGAACTCCATACAATTAAAGTGCAGGACTAACATCATAAAACCCTTCGGCATCTTTCTCAAAATCTTCAACACTCTTGTCGGTCATCGGGTGATTGACGATAGACATCAACACATCGTATGAAGCGGTCATGGCGTGACAGCCAACCATGCTTACACGATAAACCTGGTCAAGGTTTTTGAAACTTGCCGCCAAGACCTTACAGTCTGAATTATTGAGTTTGAATGCTTTTACAATATCAGCGACCACATCAATCCCATGTGATACGATATTGTCTAACCGATTAACATAAGGTGCCACATAGTCGGCACCGGCATTAGCCGCAAACATAGCCTGCTGCTGAGTAAAGATGGCTGTAGCAGTCACTTTCATACCCTCATCCTTAGCCATTTTTATAGCTTTGAACCCTTCTCTTGTTACCGGAATCTTTACGTAATAATTATCTTTCAGATCAAAATAATTTCTGTAAAACTTCGCTTCTTTGATAATCTCTTCGGCTGTGTTGCTTATAACCTGAAAGTGCAAAGCCTTATCGCCTATGCATTCCTGAATTTCGGGCACAATCTGAGAAATGGGCTTACCGGAGTTCTTTACGATTGTGGGGTTGGTGGTTACACCTTCGATGGGAAGATAATTAAATAGTTCTTTAATCTCTTCAATATTTGCTGTGTCGGCTAAATAAATCATTTATGTTTCAATTATTAATTAGTTGTATGATTTTATAGAGTTGCAAATAGCGTTTAAACACTATTTAAACGCTATTTGCAAAATGACTTTTTAAACTCCCTTTTTGGAACGTCTTATCATCTCACCGTCTGTAAAGTTTTGTCCGGTAATGTAGCCTTGAATTGGTTGTATGCGCTCGTGAATGTAGTCGATAAACCATGATGGCTGTGGGAAGAATGCTTCTTCGAGCTCGAAGGCAGGAGTGATCCAGTTGCGTGAACCAAGCACACCCACAGGTGCATCAAGATAATCGAATGCCAGCTGGCTGATGTTTGCAGCCAAGTCGTTGAGGTACGAGCCACGTGCAGTAGCATCACTTGCAACAATGATTTTACCTGTTTTCTTAACCGACTCAACTACTTTTTCATAATTGAATGGTACAAGTGAACGTGCATCAATCACTTCGGCGCTCATGTCATACTTTTCTTCAAGTTCTTTTGCAGCTTCAAGTGCAGGATACAGAGTGTGACCGATGGTAAGGAAGGTGATATCGCTACCCTCTTTCTTCACATCAGGTTCGCCCATTGGAATTTCATAATATCCTTCGGGCACTCCGCCTTCGTGGAACTGCTCACCTATATCATATATGCGCTGGCTTTCGAAGAAGATAACGGGGTCGCTGCCCTGTAGTGCTGAGTTCATCAAGCCTTTGGCATCGTAAGGAGTTACGGGGAAACAAACTTTCAGTCCGGGAATATGTGCTACTAGCGAACTCCAGTCTTGTGAGTGCTGTGCACCATATTTGGAACCAACCGACACACGGATAACAACGGGCATCTTGAGCACGTTGCCGCTCATGGCCTGCCACTTGGGCAGCTGGTTGAACACCTCATCACCTGCACGGCCGAGGAAGTCGCAATACATGATTTCGGGAACCACGCGACCACCACACATGGCGTAGCCAATGGCTGTGCCCACAATTGCAGCTTCTGAGATGGGCGAGTTGAACAAACGGTGATATGGCAACGCTTCGGTCATTCCGCCATATACAGCAAATGCTCCTCCCCAGTCGCGGTTTTCTTCACCATAAGCGATAAGCGAAGCATCTTTATAGAAGCGGTCCATCATTGCTTCGAAAATAGCATCGCGCAACTGATATTGTTTCATCTTGCTGAATGGTTTGCCTGATTCGTCAAAAGCAAATC
>CAYFUQ010000035.1:0-13023 GCA_964346415.1 uncultured Proteiniphilum sp. | reverse complement strand
TCCTGAGACTCCCAGGCTTCCACCTCTTCCTTAGATCTGTATGATGAAGCATCAGAAGGTGAGTGACCACTGTAGCGATAAGTGAGTACGTCAAGAAGTACAGGGCCTCTTTTCTCTTCTATTACCTTACGCTTGCGCTTGTATGCATCTATAACAGCCAGCGGATTGTAACCATCAACACGTTCGGCGTGCATTTGGTCGGGATTAACCCCCGCTCCGATACGAGCAGCAATGTTGTAACCCATAGTTTCTCCACTGGTTTGTCCACCCATACCATACTGGTTGTTCATTATGTTGATAATAACCGGCAAACCACCTTTCATGTCGCCCTCCCACAGTTCGTTGAACTGGTCCATTGCCGAAAAGGTGATTCCTTCCCACACAGGTCCGCACGCCAATGATGCGTCACCAATATTGGCAACTACCATACCGGGCTTGCGGTTTACTTTTTTGTAAAGTGCTGCTCCCACGGCGATGTCGCCCGAACCGCCCACAATAGCATTGTTGGGATATACACCAAATGGGGTAAAGAAAGCGTGCATCGAGCCACCCAGTCCTTTGTTGAATCCTGTTTCGCGTGCAAATATCTCAGCGAGTGTACCATATACAAGGAAACGGCGAGCCAAATCCTTAACACTGCCTGTGAAATCTTTCTGAACAATGCGAAGCACTGTGCCATCGAAGAAGTCTTCCATGATTTGCATCAGTTTATCATCGTCCAGCTTATTGATTGCCGACATACCTTTAGCCAATATCTCACCATGCGAACGGTGACTGCCAAAGATGAAGTCGTCTATATCTAATGTCCATGCCATACCTACGGCAGCAGATTCCTGTCCGATAGATAAGTGAGCAGGACCTGGGTGATTGTATGAAACACCGCTGTATTCGCCTTTTGTTTTAATCAGGTTGAGCATGGTTTCAAACTCACGGATTAGAACCATGTCGTGATAAATGGAGTTGAACTCCTCATCAGTGAAGTTTCCCTTTTCATCTTTCACAGTTTTCTGATACTGGTTCACAGGGATAGAGGTAAACTCTACAAATCCCGGCTTGCGGGCTTCACTGGGGTCTATAAATTGAATTTTAGGCATTTGTGTTATTTTTTTCAAACAGACCGTTAATGTTTCGGTCTCTGTTTATGTGTTATGTTATTTATTATAGATTAATTAGAACTCAAAAATAGTTTCTTTGAATATTTCGCTAACTGTTGGATGCGGGAATACAACCTCTTTCATTTCGTCGAGGGTCATTTCCTGTTCGATTGCGATACAGGCACCATAAATCATTTCACTGCTTGGATTGCCCAGCATGTGTACGCCGAGTACTTCGCCATACTTCTCACCAATCAATACTTTACAGAGACCATTTTCACCTTCGTTTTCGGCCATAAATCTGCCGGAGAATGTCATCGGAAGTTTTGCCATCTTGTAGGCAATTCCTTTTGCTTTGGCCGACTCTTCGGTCTCTCCCACTCCTGCCACTTCGGGATTGGTATAAACCACGCCGGGGATGGCATCGTAGCGCATAATGTCATTTTTGCCGGTGAGGTTATTCACCACCACTTCGCCTTCGCGACTGGCTGTGTGTGCAAGAAGCGAGAAGCCTGTTACATCGCCTGCGGCAAATACATTGGGTACGTTGGTGCGCATCTTTTCATCTACTTTGATGCCGCCCCTTGTCAGTTCAACGCCGATGCTTTCGAGACCAAGTCCCTGAGTAACGGCGCGACGCCCAACACTTACCAATATCTTTTCGCCTTCAACGCTGTGGCTTTCGCCATCTTTTTCATAAACGACTTTGTTGCCGTCAATTTGTACTACTTTGGCGTTTAGATTAAACTCAATTCCTTTCCTGGCGTATGTCTTTCTCAACATAGCGGAGATTTCAAAATCATTGTTGCCAAGAATTTCAGGAAGCATTTCTATTACCGTAACTTTTGTACCAAGACTGTTGAAGAAACTGGCAAACTCCATTCCTATAACTCCCCCGCCGATTACCACCAGCGATTTGGGTTGTTCTTTCATATCCAGTATCTCACGGTTGGTAACAATCACATCACCTGCTTCTGCCAAACCGGGAATGGGTGGAACTGCTGCTTCAGAGCCGGTACATATAAGAAGGTTGGCACCTTTATATACTTCACCTCCGCTTGTAACCTCAACACCTTCGGATGAGCGACCTGTGATAGTTGCCTCTCCTTCAATAACGGTTACGTTGTTCATCTTCATTTTAGCTTTGACACCGGCTACGAGTTTTCTCACAATTTTGTTCTTACGGGAGATTAGCTTGGCATACTCGAAACTTACGTTTTCGGCAATTATTCCATACTTGCTTCCGTTGAGAGCACTTTCGTAGGTCTTGGCACTATATAATAATGTCTTTGTTGGGATACAACCCTCATTGAGACAAACGCCGCCCAATGATTTTTTCTCAAACAACACTACATTGAGTCCTTTTTTTCCGGCTCGCTCTGCCGCTACGTATCCGGCGGGACCTCCACCAATAATAATTAAGTCTATCATATTCTTGAGTTTTGTTTTGTTAGTTTTGGATTAAAAGATATCGAGTTCCAGATTTTCGATTTCAACAGCTATTTGCTTTAGGAAACGAGTTGCTTCGCCACCATCCAAAGAGCGGTGATCGTAAGTAAGACTCAATCCGATATATGGTACGAATCCATAAACTCCGTCTCCCAGGTCTGCCGGGCGTGGCACAATGGTATTCACTCCAAGTATTGCCGATTGGGGAAGGTTAATTACGGGTGTAAACATTTCAACACCATAATTGCCAAGATTGGATACAGTAAATGATGCAGCCTCGGCCGACAACAAGTCGGGGCTGATACTTCCGTTGCGACATGCGCCTGCTACTTCTTTAAGCTGACTGGACAAACCGGTAATGGAAAGGTCGTCGGCATTACGCACAACGGGAACCATCAATCCTCTGTCGGTATCTACTGCCAGTGCAAGGTGTACCTTATTAAAATAGCGAATGCTGTCACCCAGGAAGTGCGTGTTAACGCTTGGGTACTTCTTCAATGCTTTTATTACAGCAAAGCAAACCATATCATTCAGTGTAATATTGGCTGAAACCTTACCCTCTTCGAGTGCCTTCTTTGCCTCTTTGCGCAGAGCCAGCATGCGGCGTGCATCGGCACCAAGGTGGTGAGTGAGCTGTGCCGAGTTTTGCAGTGATGCGTGCATCGACCTGGCAATCAGTTTGCGAATATTGGATATTTTCTTCTCTTCGTAGTCAACTCCATAAACTGCGTTAGCAGGAACTGCAAGATCGGAAGCTTTGGCTTTGCCGGCGAGGCCTGTTCCAACTGTTTGTGGCTGAACTCCCTGTTCTGCTGCCACCTTCTTGGCGAGTGATGTAAGTTTGGGTCTGTTTTCCAAAGCTGCCTGAACATCTCTTTCGATAATTCTTCCGCCGGGACCACTTCCGGTCAGCTGTGAAGACTGAACTGCTTCCTGTTCGGCCAGATTTTTTGCACGGGGAGAAATAAACCCTTGTGTCTGCTCTGAAGAAGTTACAGATGCTGCCGGAGACTGAGCAACCGGGCTTGTCGATTTTTCATCGGCAACGGATACTTGTTCTGCTACTTCTTTCGGTTCTTCTTTGGTATCTGATGAACCAATTTCCTGAAGTAGAGCAGAAATGTCTTCTCCGGCTTTGCCAATGATCATCATGTTGTCAAGAACAGGCACTTCGTCACCCTCATCGTAAAACACTTCCAGAACGGTACCGTCAACCGGTGACTCTTCTTCGAACGAAGCTTTGTCTGTTTCATAGGAGAACAAAACATCTCCTGCATTAACGGTATCGCCTTTCTTTTTATCCAACGAGGCGATGATACATGTCTCAACTGATTGCCCTTGTTTGGGCATAATTATTACTGTTGCCATTAAATTAAATTTGTATGATTTAGGTATTTAAATTCACTATGCTGTGCTGAACTATGCTGACACAAAGATATTATTATAACCCAACAACTCCAAAATAACAATAATGTTTAAGAGCAGTCGAATATTATTCTGTATTAGCATAGTCATAAATTCACAATTTAACAGTGCAAATTTATATCTATTGAACAGCAATTTGGTTTAAATGTTGATTTTTAAGCTATAGTATTTGATATAATTGCACAAATAATAAGTTTTAACGTTACAGTATCTCAAATATCACAGTCTTTAAATCATATTCATAATTTGTGGGATAGGTATTTATATCTATTTTTGCAACCATATAAGAAATCTTAAAAAACTATCATGCGATGAATAAAGAGCAATCTTTATCTTTCCTGGCAATAGACATTGGCGCATCAAGCGGAAGAGCAATTGTGGGAAAAATAAAAAACAGTGTATTGGAACTTAAGGAGATTAACCGTTTTGCCAATCCAATAATTGAAGTTAACGGGAAACAACATTGGAATCTGTTTCATCTGTATAGTGAGATAATTTATTCAATAAGAATTGCCAAACAAAACAATGAGAACATAAGCTCTATTGGAATAGACACATGGGGTGTGGATTATGTTTGTTTTGGAAAAGATGGCGAGGCTTTGAGATTGCCTTACTGCTACAGAGATTTACAAAACGTGGGAGCACCGGAGCGATTCTTTACTAAAGTACCGAAAGAAGAGGTTTATAATAAAACAGGAATTCAGATAATGAATTTCAACACTCTTTTTCAACTGGATACTCAAAAGGAGAATAACTCGAGCATATATCCAATAATCGATAAGATCTTGTTTATGCCCGATGCACTTTCATATTTGCTAACCGAAAAGATGGTAACAGAATATTCTATTGCTTCAACATCACAGATGATTAACCCCTATGACAAAAGCTTTGATAAATCATTATTGAAGGCAATAGGTCTAACGGAGGATAACTTTGCACCAATGGTGCTTTCGGGAACCAAAATTGGGAATGTATCACAATCGGTAAAAGATACTACAGGATGTGATGATATGGATGTGATTGCTGTTGCAGGTCATGACACAGCATCAGCAGTACTTGCAGCACCTGCCGAAAACGGCAATTTTGCCTACTTAAGTTCCGGCACATGGTCACTTATGGGTGTTGAAGCTGATGAACCTATAATAAATGAGGCTACATATGAATTGAACTTCACCAACGAAGGAGGAGCAGACGGGTCAATTAGATTCCTGAAGAATATTTGTGGAATGTGGTTAATAGAACAATGCAAGCGGGAGTGGGAAGCAGAACGCAAGGTTTCTTATGAAGAAATTGTAGAAGCTGCACAGAATGCAAAACCTTTTGTGAGCTTTATAAATCCTGATGCTCCGGTTTTTGCAAACCCCAAGTCAATGATTGAAGCTATACAATCATACTGCAAGAAAACAAATCAACCCATACCTGAAACAATGGGAGAAATTGCAAGAACTATTTATGAGAGTCTCGCTTTCAGATACAAGCAGGTGCTAAATGACTTGCAAGAACTGTCAGGTAAATCAACTGAAAAACTCCATATCATTGGCGGAGGCTCTAAAAATAATATGCTAAATCAATTTACAGCCAATGCGCTTGGAATAACTGTGGTATCGGGTCCGTCGGAAGCAACAGCAATTGGAAACATTCTGATGCAGGCAAAAGCTGCGGGGCTGGTAAACAGCAAAGATGATATGAGACAAATAGTAAGAAACTCAACTGAACTTGAAGAGTTTCAACCTCAAAACAGCGATGAATGGGGCAGGATGTACGAAAAATACTTAGAATCATATATTACATTTTAAAATAAAAAATTCAAATACAATGAAAGTAGAACAAATCAAGAGGGCGTATGAAGATGCAAAACTACAATATGCATCACTGGGAATTAATGTTGATGAGGCTATAAAAAAACTGGACGAAACTCCAATCTCGATTCACTGCTGGCAGGCAGACGATGTTTCAGGATTTGAAAATCCAGACGGTGACCTTACAGGAGGAATTCAGGTTACAGGAAACTATCCGGGCAAAGCAAGAAATATAGAGGAGCTTCGTGCAGATATAGAAAAGGTGGTATCATTGCTACCCGGAAAACACAGATTAAGCCTACACGCCATTTATGGTGATTTCGGCGGAGAGTTTGTGGATCGCGACAAAATTGAACCCAAACACTTCCAAAGCTGGATTGACTGGGCAAAGAAAACAGGTATTCATCTGGACTTTAACTCAACTTTCTTTTCTCATCCAAAAACTGACAGCGGATACACACTATCAGATTTTGATCCTGAGATAAGAAAATTCTGGAAAGATCACCTACGTCAATGCAGACTTATCGGTGCTGAAATTGGTAAGCAACAAGGTTCTCCTTGTGTTCACAATATCTGGATTCCGGATGGAGAAAAAGACAAAACAGTGTCACGCAACGAGCACAGAGAACTGCTAAAAGAATCGCTTGACGAGGTGCTTGCAGAAAAAATAAGTACTGAATATCTGAAGGATTGCGTCGAGTGTAAACTATTTGGTATCGGTAGCGAAAGCTACGTTGTTGGCTCACACGAATTCTATCTGGGCTATACAGCTAAAAATAATATGATGCTGACTTTAGATGCAGGACACTTCCACCCTACCGAAGGAATTGCCGACAAGATATCTTCAGCGTTGCTTTTTGTTCCTGAAATTGCATTACATGTTAGCCGTCCTGAGCGTTGGGATAGTGACCACGTTGTGACTCTAACCAACGAACTGTATGAGTTGACTCAAGAAATTGTTCGCTCAGGCAAAATGGACAAAGTAAATATCGGACTGGACTTCTTTGACGCTTCAATTAACAGAATTGGCGCATATGTTGTGGGTGTTCGCTCTACACAGAAAGCATTGTTGCAGGCACTTCTTGAGCCTACAGATAAACTAAGAGAATACGAAAAGGCTGACAAACGCTTCCAGCGTATGGCTTATCTTGAAGAACTGAAATCTATGCCTTGGAATGCAGTGTATAACTACTATTGTCTGTCACAGGGAATCCCTGTTGCTGACGAGTATATCTCGGTAATTGAAGATTACGAAGCAAACGTAACCTCAAAACGTAACTAATAATGAGTATTGTTATAGGTTTATTAATTATTGCTATAGGGAGTATGGGCCAATCGAGCTCATACGTCCCTATCAATAAGATAAAGGAATGGTCGTGGGAAAACTTCTGGTTGATGCAGGGAGTTTTCGCATGGCTTGTTTTCCCTCTGCTTGGCGCATTGATGGCAAACTCATTCCCCGAATTGATTACTATTTACAAGAGTGACATATCAGCCTCACTACAAACGGTCGGTTATGGTGTTCTGTGGGGAATCGGTGGTCTAACTTTCGGATTGAGTATGCGATACTTAGGAATTGCATTGGGTCAATCTGTTGCATTAGGCACCTGTGCTGCTTTTGGGACATTGATTCCTGCGGTGTTGTCGGGCATGAATCTTTTTTCACCTCAAGGACTGGTACTGCTTCTGGCTGTTATGGTAACTTTGGTAGGTATTGCAATTGTTGGATATGCCGGTAGTCTTCGTTCGAAAAACATGTCGGAAGAAGAACGAAAGAAAGCAATTAAGGACTTTGCTCTTAAAAAGGGATTGTTGATTGCTTTGTTTGCAGGTGTAATGAGTGCATGTTTTAGTCTGGGACTTAACGCCGGTGAACCTATCAGACAAGCAAGTATAGGACTTGGTGCAAAAGGATTGTTCGCACTAAACCCTGTTATTCTTCTTGTTACAATCGGTGGATTTGTCACAAACTTCATCTATTGTACCTACATGAATTATAAGAACAAAACAAGTGGTGAGATTTTCCGCTCATCAAAATCGGTATTGATTAATAACTTACTGTTTACTGCTCTGGCAGGACTGTTATGGTACACTCAGTTCTTCGGGTTGGGAATGGGTCAAAGTTTCTTCGAACCCGGAAGCGTTATGATGGCTTTCTCATGGAGCATCCTGATGTCACTCAACGTTATTTTCAGTAACGTGTGGGGACTCATTCTTAAGGAATGGAAAGGCGCAGGACAAAAAGCCGGACTATTCTTAGCATTAGGGATGGCAGTATTAATTTTCTCACTTATTATCCCAAATATGTTTTAAAAAATATCATTCTCTCTGTTTTAAGGCACAAATTTTCAATAAACATTTAATATGTAACTATTGAATAATTTGTGCTTTTTTTATATGTTTGTAGGCAAACACGAAAAACTATGAGAACAATTTACGACATTAGCTATAATGACTTGGGAATTGACTTTAAGTATTTGCTGGTTAACGAAAAAGACAAGTTGTATGGACTAACGGTTAACACTGTTGGCTTTCAGCCTATACGCCCAAACAGTGAGTATCCCAGTCCAAATCATCCCAAAAGTCATTTTTTCAATCCACAAAATGGGCGTGTACTTTCAGAATATCAAATCTTATATATCAGCAAGGGGGAAGGATATTTTCAATCTGATCATACCAAAAAGACAAAAATCAATAAGGGCCAGGCAATTCTGCTTTTCCCGGGGCAATGGCATTCATATCACCCAAACATCGAGACAGGATGGAATGAATATTATATTGGCTTTGAGGGTCCTCTGATTGATCATATTGTTGAGAACAATTTCGTTTCACAGCGCAATCAGATATTAAATCCGGGTGTTAGTGAGGAGCTCGTACAACTATACTCTACAGCAATGAGAGCTGCCAAAGAGGATAAACCTCATTCACAACAACACTTAGCAGGTATAGTTATGAATATACTGGGAATGATTATTAGTATTTCTCAGGACAAAGCGTTCGAAGTGAATAAATCGGACGAAATTATTGAGCGGGCAAAAATAATAATGCGGGAAAACATAAGGAAAGACATCGATATAAAACAAATTGCCAAAAAACTAAGTGTAAGTTACTCGTGGTTTAGGAAAGTTTTTAAAGAATATACAGGATTTGCCCCTTCACAATATATTCAGGAACTGAAGATAAGGAAAGCAAAGGAGTTGCTAACCGAATCAAACTATTCAATAAAAGAAATCTCGTATGACCTTAATTTTAGCTCATACGAATACTTCCTTTCTTTTTTCAAAAAGAGAGTTGGAATAACACCTTCTGAATATAGACAGTCGGGCTTAAATAATCAGTAAACTGAATATATACAAATACATGAAATCAAAATTATTCAAACTCATCATTCTATTACTTTACACAGGAATCTTAAGCGCACAAAACAATATTTTAAAAGACAATTTTGGTGGCAAACTCAAGAAAGATGAGATAACCAGAGGGTATATTACTCCTCTTAAGATCGTAACACAATCAAATAATACAGAAAACAGTTTTGTAAGAAACTCTGAAGTTTTACTTACAGATTTTGACGGGCAGTTGTCGACAAACGGCTCAGGAATGTGTGTTTTAAAATCAGACGAAAATCAAAATGCATATATTCTACTTGATTATGGGCATGAATTTTACGGAAGTATTGAAATTGCTGCAGCAATCCGAAGTGGCTCAAATCCTATTAACGTAAGAATACGCTTTGGAGAATCTGTTTCTGAAGCTATGAGTGACTGCATTGACAATTCAACACCCGGAATGCAATCTGCAACTAATGAACACTCACTACGTGATTTCACAATTGGTATTCCCTGGTTAGGAACAGTAGAAATTGGCAACTCCGGATTTCGTTTTGTCAGAATAGATCTTCTAGATAAAGATATAGAGCTACCTATTAGATCTGTGAGAGGTGTTGCCCGGTATAGGGACATCCCATATTTAGGTTCTTTCAAATGTGATAATGAACGATTAAATCAGATATGGAAAACCGGAGCCTATACGGTTCATCTGAACATGCAAGAATATCTATGGGATGGAATCAAAAGAGATCGATTAGTATGGGTGGGAGACATGCATCCTGAAGTAATGACAATACACACCGTCTTTGGCAACAATGAAGTAGTTAGAAAAAGCCTAGACTTTGCCAAAGACACCACTCCACTTCCGGGATGGATGAATGGAATATCGTCATATTCATTATGGTGGTTGATCATTCACAGAGATTTATACCTACATCATGGTGACTTAAACTATTTGAAAGAACAACGTGATTACATATCAATACTTGTTGATCAGATAATCAATAATGTCTCAGATGGGAAGGAAAAATTTGATGGTATGCGCTTTCTTGATTGGCCAACAGCAGAAGAACCTGAAGTTATACATGCCGGGTTACAGGCAATGACAATTCTTGCACTAGATGCTGGAAGCCAAATTGGGAAGTGGCTGTCAGATAATGACCTAATAGAAAAATGCAAAGCCACTATCGAGGAGATGAAAATGCACCAACCATCTGACAAAGACAATAAACAAGCAGCCGCACTATTGTCATTAGCAGATATTACAGACATCAACCATGCTGCTCAAACAATATTAGCAGGTGGTGCTCAAAACTTTGCAACATTTTATGGATATTACATGCTTGAAGCTTTGGCAAAAGCAGGTAAGCATAAAGAAGCTATTGGAATCATATCGGACTATTGGGGAGCTATGCTAGATCTAGGTGCTACAACTTTTTGGGAAAACTTTAATTATAATGATAGAAATAACGCTGGTAGGATTGATGAGTTAACTCCTGAAGGGAAGTATGACACACATGCTGATGGTGGCAAACATTGTTATATAGGATTAAGGGCCAGTTTATGTCATGGCTGGGCCTCAGGACCAACATCATGGATGTCTGCACATATATTAGGAGTTAAAGTTATTGAGCCCGGGGCTAAGGTTATACAAATTCGTCCCAATTTGGGAGACTTAAACTATGCTGAAGGAACATTTCCTACTCCGCACGGGAATATTGAAATAAAGCACACTAAAAAATCAGATGGATCTATTAAGAGTGCAATAAAAGCACCAAAAGGCGTAAAAGTAATTAGATAATATATAACTGAAATAGTTTATTCATATAAAAACACAACATTAACATGGTCAAAAAAATAGGATGGCTTAATTGGGGGAGGCAGATCAGGATGGTTCCCTATCCCAACCTTATGAGTCCAAAATATCGAGAAGCTTGGCATACAGAGATGACAAAAAACATTAAAGTGATAAAAAACTGGTACGAGGGATTGCCTACTGCAAAAAAAGAGCTGTTTGGCGGAATTGTTTTCGGTTGGGAAAGTTCGATTGGGGTGAACGTCTTTCACTATCCCAATGGGAACAGCTATATAAATCAACCCGAGTCGAACGATCCTACCTACGGAAAGACGATGACGGAACTACCTTCAAGGGGAGTTCAGACAATTGGTTATGCATCTGCTAAAACAGCAGGAATTGCCAGTTCCGGAATGTTAACAGAAGAAATGCAAACTGAAGTAATAAGATTGCATTTGGAAGATCTTGCAAAAACTGCTTTCGATATTGGAATTCAAAGAGGCAAGATTTTCAGTCATTCTGGAGGTTGGGTTGAAGGAGAAAGCTTATACACCGCAGCCTTAAACGATTTCTCATGTCCTGGTTGGTCTTTCTATGATTATGCATCTGACCCAACCAACGATTTAACAGCCATGGAGGCACTTGCAAAAAGTGATGCTCCTTATTGGGGAGTTGTCGAGTGGCTGTTACAAGGAGACAAGAGTAAAGCTGATTGGTTTTCAGCTCTAAATAAATCGTTGGATAACAACTCCCGAATGATCGTCATTTATAATTGGAATAACATACACACCAATAATCAAGCCTTAAGCGCGATTAAGGAAATAAATAGATAAGAAACGATTGATAATTTATGGTTAATCCTAAAGTATTCATTATGAAGAATTTTATAATTTGTATTTTGTTGATCGGTTTACATGTCGGTTGTCAAGAGAGCAAGAAACAAGAAGCTAATTCTCACTATTTCCCATCGCAGTTTGTAATTGTAAATGGAGTAGATGCAACAGAAGTATCTTTCAACGAGGTTGTAACTGCTTTTGGAAAGACAACAGATCATAATGTTGCAGTAGGGGTTGGGTTTATTCTCTCCTATTTTAGTATGAATCCTGAAGAGGCTGCCGTGAAATTAAGGAAATACCTCTCTCTTTCTGAAAAATTTGATTTACCTGTTGTTGTCCAGCTCGACGGGGAGCAGTGGTGGGGTAACCGCCCCGATTTATGGAATTGGTGGGATAAAGACAAACCCGGCTACAATCCTGCAAACAAGAAAAATGTAGAGTGGACAGGATGGACACCTGATTCGGCAGTAAAAATTGGCTGGCGTAATTGGGGAAGACAATTACGCGTGTTGCCCATGCCCAACCTCATGAGTCCGGAATATCGACAAGCATGCCACAAGGAGATGAAGCACCTGATTCCCATCGTGATGGAATGGTGGCAGAGTCTCCCCGAGGAGAAAAAGTATCTATTGGTGAGCATTAAACTTGGCTGGGAGAGTGCAATCGGTGTAAACAACTGGTATTATCCCAATGGAAATGGCTATCTGGATAAGCCGGAGTCGGAAGATCCTAACTACAGCCTTGAGAGTGACTCCATACCCAGCCGGGGTGTTCAAACAATGGGATACGCGGCTGTCAGCACACTTGGACTGGCCACTTCGGGTGATTTAAAAGAAAATGATGTGACTAAAGTAATTCATCTCCACCTGGAAGATTTATGCCAATTAGCAGCCGAACTGGGAGTCCCACGAGATCGCCTATTCACACACGGAGGAGGGTGGAGCGAAGGAGAAACACTTTATTCTGCCGCGGTGAACAACTACTCTTGTCCAGGATGGAGTTTTTACACGCATGCCTCTAACCCTCAGAACGACCGTACTGCCATGGAAGCTCTCAAACAAAGCGACGCACCTTATTGGGGTGCTGTTGAATGGTTGTATATGGGAGAGGATACAGAAGAACAATGGACTTCAGCGATTAGAAACACACTGATGGTCGACAATTTAAAATACATGTGTATCTACAACTGGAGTGGAATAAAAGACAATGAGAACGCATTATTAGCAATTAAACAAATAACAAAATGATTATCCGCAGTTATTCCTAAAGGATTTAGCGGGAAAATAGTTATAAATT
>CAYFUQ010000034.1:0-24561 GCA_964346415.1 uncultured Proteiniphilum sp. | reverse complement strand
CTAAGAGTTATCTAGTACCGTAATAGAACGCAAAAGGGGGTGAATCACAAATGTTTGATTCACCCCCTTTGATTTTAATAACCTGATGCAAAGATTAAGCTTGTTTTTTTGGTTTCTTCTTTACAACTTTAGCTTCATTTTCGTCAAGTACCTTTTTGAGTTCTGACTTTAGCTTCTTAATTTCATCTTCCTGATTGTGAATTGTTGTTAGCAGCGAGTTTAGTTCCTCATTACCCACTGAGTCGGGATATTGAGCCTTAACGCGTCCTATGAAATCGCTCAACACATTCATATAGTTGTTGAAAGCATCGTAGGGAGACTCGTACGGACTGAATTTACTGTGAGTAGAACCATCATAGAAATGTTTGGTGGACATATAATAGAAGTGATCGCTAGACTGCAAATAATCCCAGTCTTGTTTCAGACGTCTGTCGTTGGTTAGCCTAACTCTTTCACTAACTTCATAAAGGGTGTTGAATGCACTTTTTTGAAGTGTATTTCCCATCCATCTGCTAAGGTCACGCTCTTCGTCTGACCACGACATGGCGTTTGGAACAGAAATTGATCCAACCGGTTTGTGAGTATCCATAATCTCACTTGGTGTTGAGAAAGTGATTCCTTTTTCGAATGCAAATTTGGGCAGTGCCTTCATAAATTCGAAAATACCTGAGTGTGACGGTTGCAGGTTGCCAAAGGTCTCATAGTTGAGGAAGATATTGAATATTTCTTCTTCGGGCGATGTGTTTGCAATCCACGAAGCATATTTATCAGCAGTTAATGGATATTCTTTCCACGAATAATCGTTGAAGCGAATAGAAAGGTCGTCACTAAACTGTGTGTTACGAAGCAATAGCTTCATGTTGGGCTGTGCTTCCGACTTATATACATAGTTGGGGCTACGCCATGAAAGTACGTGTTTGGCTCCTTCTGCCACCATCTTTGTGAATCCCATATTGTATGCCATATTGGCTATGTCGTCCGAGTAAATCATTTCGGTGTTGCGCAGTACCTTGGGTTCCTGGTCGAAAAGGAGTTTTATTTTTTCTTTTTGTGCCTTCACCTGTTCTTCAAACTCAGCAGGGTCGGAAAGTGATGAAAGTGAGTGGGCATACGTCTCTGCCAAAAACTCAACAGAACCTGTTCTGCTTAATTCCTTCAATCCATCTATTACCTCAGGTGCATAAACTTCCATCTGGTCGAGAGCCACACCTGAAACTGAAATCGCAAATTTGAACTTCCCTTTGTAAGTGTTTACCAGGTCTAGCATCATTCTGTTTGCAGGAATATAGGATCTTTGAGCAATTTGTTGCAAAATATCCTCATTAGAGTAGTCATCATAATAATAATGATCTTTACCGATATTAAAAAAACGGTATCTCTTGAGCCTGTAGGGCTGGTGTATTTGAAAATAAAAGCAAATCGTTTTCATATCTATAGTGTTTTTTGTTACTGTTATCAATGGAGTTTATTTTACTAAGCTGTCATAAATTGCACGAACTTTCAATCCTGCATCAGACCACAATATATTGTCAACCTCTTTTTTGCCTTCTACCTTGAGGTATTCGGCCATTCCGGGATAGGTACATATTGAGTACATGGCATCCGCCATTGCATCAACATCCCAGTAATCAGTTTTGATTACATTATTAAGTATTTCGGCACAACCTGACTGATAAGAAATAATGCTGGGTGTGTTGCACTGCATTGCTTCAAGAGGTGAAATTCCGAATGGTTCGGATACGGAAGGCATCACATAGACATCGCTCGACTTAAGCATTTCATATACCTGTCTGCCTTTTAGGAAACCGGTGAAATGAAATTTGTCGGCAATGCCGCGATTTGCAACAAGACGAATCATTTCGTCCATCATGTCGCCACTGCCTGCCATTACAAAACGAATATCATCTGTGCGCTTGAGAACCTGTGTGGCAGCATCAACAAAGAACTCGGGTCCTTTCTGCATCGTAATTCTGCCCAGGAATGTTACTACTTTTTCTTTCACTCCTGTCATTCTTTCAATGGCTTCATATTCTGCATCGAGTGGCTCAACAGCATTGTGAACAGTAGATACCTTCCATTCGGGTTGGTGGTAGTTATCGATTACAGTTCTGCGCGTAAGGTCACTAACGCATATAATATGGTCACAGTTATCCATACCGTTTTTCTCAATTCCATAAACGGTGGGGTTGGGTTTGCCACGGCTTCTGTCAAACTCAGTTGCGTGTACGTGAATTACCAGCGGTTTGCCGCTGACACTCTTGGCGTGAAGTCCGGAAGAGTAGGTGAGCCAGTCGTGAGCATGAATAATGTCGTAGTCAAACGCCCTGCCAATAACTCCCGTTACAATGGAATAGTTATTGGTCTCTTCAAGAATGTTCTGAGGGTATTTGCCTGAGAACTCCAAACAGCCCATGTCGTTCACATTCATATAGCTGAAATCGGCATATATATGATCGCGCATGGTGTAGTAATCCTGCGGATCCATATATTTACTAAATCTTGACTTAGCCGTTTCCCAGTCAACATCTTTCCAAACGATAGGTGTGTTATTACAACCTATGATTTTCATGAAACTTTGGTCTTCATCTCCCGACGGCTTGGGGATTACAAACAGGATTTCCATATCTTCCTGTTGTGCCATGCCCTTGGTCAGGCCATAACTTGCCGTGCCTAAACCGCCAAGTATATGAGGGGGGAATTCCCATCCTAACATTAGTGCTTTCATATGATTATATTTATTTGTTTTTCTTCTGTTGCTTTTAGCCAAATGACGTTATGAGCTTTTTGGCTCTTAATGTTTCTGCCACACTCATAGCAAACGAATATCCACCGTGCGCATAAAAGGGTGGGTTGGAATCGTAAAACTCAGATAATGTACCCAAAGTGTCATTTTGCATCTGATCCTCCAGGTCAATCATTATTCTGTCTGCAAGCGATAATCCACTTCTTCCAAATACTTTGAGGTATGCTTCGATGTATGCTCCTATCAGCCATGGGAATGCTAATCCATTAAAGTAGGCATACTCTTTATCTTCATGAGGTCCGAAGTATCTGGGTCTGAAATTATGTCCTTTAGGACTAAGAGAGCGTATCCCTACAGTTGTTAGCAATTCTTTTGTTACGAAATCAATTACTGACTTTCTCTGTCTTCTGTCAAGCGGGGAGTAATCTACTGACAAAGCAAATATCATATTTGGGCGAACATTGCGGTCAGCATGTACACCATCAACAAAGTCATACAGATATCCCGCATCATTTAGGAATGTCTCCACAAACGATTGTTGCACCCTTAGAGCCTCTTCTCCCAATGTTTTTGCTTCTTCGGTTTTGCCTATTTCAGTTGATACTTCTTCTGCAAATTTTAGTGCATTGTGCCACAGAGCGTTAAACTCAACAAGATAGCCTGTGCGAGGCACAACCGGCTTGCCATTGAGTATTGAGTTCATCCAGCTCACAGCTTTTTGCTCACCGTAAGTAGTTAGCAGGCTGTTATCAGGATCTACAATCAGGTTGGGATGGTTGTTGCCTGATATATACTCAATTATTGAAAGTAGAAAGTCAGCATATTTTTCTTTGAAAATATTCTTATTCTCCTTCCAGTATTGTTGTAGCGACCATGTTACCCAGAGTAATACATCAGGGTCACTAATTTGTCTGATTACATTTTTGCATGGTTTCCCGTCCATAAAGTCTTTTAGATGTGGAATGGCGGTATCCATTATTTTTACAAACTCATCTGCCCTACCCACTGATATGGTGCATCCGGGGAGAGCAATAAACTGGTCTCTGGCTCTTACCTTAAACCACGGATAGCCGGCAAGAAGGTAAACTTCGTCAGCCTGTGGTTTATAGAAGAACTGATGACTGGAGTTTTTCAAACAATTATAAAAACTTGTACGTGGAGTACGAATCTCTAGTTCGTGATTAAACTCTTCCTTTAATGAAGATGTGTCCACCAAAATGTCGCCTGCCGAGAAAATTATCTCTTCACCCTTCTTTATATCTAATTCGAAATAGCCCGGCACGTAGAGATCTTCCTTGAAACTGTCGCCATGTTGCATATCCTGAATATATTCAACACCAAGGTTCCAGTCAGGTTGATATACAAATTCAACTTCTTTGTTGAACTGCATAAAAAACTCAGGGTATCCATGGTACATACTTGTGCTTATACCATTTTCCACATTTCGGAACGAACGGTCAACCTGATCATTGGCTTTAGTCAATTGTGAAATATTTCTAAATGCCATGAATGGTTTGAAGCGAATTTTTGTGGGTGAATGTGCATCAAGCAGTTTATATCTAATCATCAATCGATTTTCTTTTGAAGAAAACATGATTTCCTTAGACAGAATCACACCACCTACCCGATAAATTGTTTTTGGTACTGTGTCGGTGTTAAATTCACGAATGTATTTATGTCCGTTCGGACTGTAGTGATCGTCATTGTATTTGTGAATACCCAGATTAAATTCTGCTCCGTATTGAATAACTGTTTCATCGAACGATGATAAAATAAGGTGATTGTCATCGTCCAGAAAAGGTACGGGCATAACGAGTAATCCCTGATATTTTGAGGTGTTGCAACCTGAAATTGATGTGTTTTGATAGGCGCCTTTTCTATTGGTTCTTAGTACGTTGCGATACAAAGAATACTCCAGATTAATCATTAGGTCCTTATCGAATTTTAGGTAACTCATAATAAGTGTGGAATTAGAATGTTATTAAATAGCTAATTAAGATGATAAAGATAGTATAATAGTGTTGATTTAGCAAATAATAATTATTTTTTTTATTTGTTGAAATATTCTATTTTTGAGTTAATTTTATGAGTAAGTTTAATTTATCCCATTATGGAGTTTGATAGCTTCAATATTGAAGAAAATAAGTTTCTTTTGAGAAAGAAAATCAGATTGTCGGTTGTTCCCGCTATTGTCCTCTCTGCCTTATTGTGGATCGTGTTTGTTGTGGATTATTCGGGTTTGACTGACTTCAATTTCTCTCGTCTTGGAGTATATCCCTTAAAGCTGTCAGGACTATGGGGAGTTATTTTTTCTCCTTTTATTCATGCGTCTTTTTCACACTTGTTATCTAATACTATCCCACTCATTATTTTAATGTCGATGCTGTTTTACTTTTATTCCCCGATTGCGTTTAGCTCTTTTGCTTTACTGTGGTTGTTTAGCGGAATTATTACCTGGTTTATTGGACGCAATTCTTTTCACGTGGGTGCCAGTGGTTTGGTTTTTGCTTTGGTGTTTTTCCTTTTCTTTAGCGGACTGCTGCGGCGACATATTCCTTTGGTTGCTGTGTCTATGATTGTTGCATTTGTGTATGGAGGTACTGTTTGGAGTATGTTTCCCGTTACTCAATATATTGATGTGTCTGTATCGTGGGAGGCGCATCTGGCAGGTGCGATTGCGGGATTGATGGTGGCTTTGTTATACAGGAAACAGGGGCCTCAAAAGCCTGTGATTGTTTGGGCAGAAGAGGAGCAAGAAGAGGAGCAAGAAGAGGAGACAATTGAGCCTTTGGAAATAGAAAGCGACGTATCCGTAACTGCGGATGATAATGAAACGGAAAATTTATAATCAAAAGCCATTATTTTTCTTACATTTGTAGTAAATAAAAAAAATGAGATTTATGAAACAAATAAAAGCTGCCATAGTTGGTTATGGCAACATCGGTAAATATATTATTGAATCGCTTCAGGCTGCCTCAGACTTTGAGATTGCGGGAATTGTTCGTCGTGATGCAACAAATGTACCTTCTGAACTGACTGCTTATAAAGTGGTTGACTCTGTTTCAAAACTGGATGATGTGGATGTAGCTTTGCTTAGTGTTCCTACAAGGAGTGTAGAGCATTTTGCTAAAGAGTGTCTCGCATTGGGCATTAATACGGTTGACAGTTTTGATATTCACAGCGATATTTTGTCATTGAGAGATGCTCTTGACAGTGTAGCCAGAGAACATGACGCTGTTTCGGTTATATCTTCAGGTTGGGATCCGGGTAGTGATTCGATAATCCGTGCCTTGTTTGAATCAATGGCGCCAAAAGGTATCACATATACTAACTTTGGACCGGGCATGAGTATGGGGCATACTGTTGCAGTAAAAGCTGTAGATGGAGTGAAGGATGCTTTATCAATGACCATACCTACGGGAACGGGGGTGCACCGCCGTATGGTATATATTGAGCTGAAAGATGAATATGATTTTGTCACTGTTTCTCAAGCTGTGAAGTTGGATGATTACTTTATAAAAGATGAAACTCATGTATTTCAGGTTGAGAATGTGGATATTCTTAAAGATATGGGGCATGGTGTGCTGATGGAGCGAAAAGGTGCATCGGGCAATACACAAAATCAGCAGTTCAAATTTGATATGAGGGTAAATAATCCTGCCCTTACCGCACAAATGATGGTTAATGCTGCTCGTGCTTCGATGCGTCAGGAGCCGGGTGCATACACATTGATTGAGATTCCTGTTGTTGACCTGCTGCAAGGCAGTAGTGACTCCTGGATTTCAAAATTAGTTTAATAAGATTTTAATCAGTCTGTTTGTTTGTAATGTATTATCTTTGTAGTCTTTAAAAAATCAAATAATCATGTTTTTATCAGTAACTTGGAATGTCAACCCGACATTGTTTGAAATCTTTGGCCGTGAAATAAGATGGTATGGGCTGTTGTGGGTAATTGGATTACTCGCAGCTGTATATATCGTTCAAAATATATTTAAACGTGAAAACCTGCCTGAGAAATGGTTTGATTCACTTTTTGTTTATATGATGCTGGGCATTATACTTGGCGCACGACTGGGACATTGCCTGTTTTATGAACCTGCTTACTATCTATCCAATCCTATTAAAATATTAAAGATATGGGAAGGGGGGCTTGCAAGTCATGGTGGAGTAATTGGAATTATAATAGCCGTATGGCTATACTCGCGTAATGTTACAAAGAAGAGTATGCTTTGGACTTTTGATAGGGTAATGGTTCCCACCGGTTTTACTGCAGGAATGATTAGGCTTGGTAATCTTATGAATCATGAGATATTTGGTGGTCCAACTGATTTGTCATGGGGATTTCGCTTTGTGGACAACGTTCCGCAATGGATGCATGGTGCAGCTCCTATCTATACCGAGCCATCTCATCCTACACAGATATATGAAGCTTTGATTTATTTGATAATATTTGGCATTACCATGTATATGTACTACAAGACCAATGCAAAAGAGCGTGAAGGTATGATATTAGGAGTAGGAATATTCCTTATATTTATAGCCCGTTTCTTTGTTGAGTTTGTCAAAAATGTTCAGGTAGATTCGGAGATAGCCATGCGTGAATCCACTGGCTTAATTCTTGGTCAGTGGCTAAGCATACCATTTGTGATATGGGGTGTGTGGCTGATTGCGAATGCATTGAAAAAGAAACCTGAAACTGCAGCAATTCCCAAAAAGAATTTTGATTATACGAAAAATATAAAATCAGGGAAGTAATACTTCTCATTAAATAGTTAGCTGTTTTATTAATTAAATAATATACCTATGTTTAAACCTTTGATGTTAAGAGATAATATCTACTATGTTGGTGTAAACGACCGTCATACGCCACTTTTTGAAAATTTATGGTCGCTCCCTCAGGGAGTATCGTATAATTCATATTTGATATGTGATGAGAAAACCGTGTTGATTGACACTGTTGACCTGTCCTTCTCAGACAAGTTTTTCAAAAATCTGAGCACCGTGTTGGATGGAAAGACAATCGACTATTTGATTGTTAATCATATGGAACCTGACCACTCGGGAAGTATTGAAATATTACGCTTGAAATATCCTGATATTAAGATTGTAGGGAACAAGCGTACGGCAGATATGCTGGAGGGCTTTTATGGTATCACCGATAATGTGGTGGTGATTGAAGAAAAAGAAGAACTTAGTATAGGAGCGAATACTTTGCAGTTTTATTTCGCACCTATGGTGCACTGGCCCGAAACAATGCTGACCTATATAAAAGAGGAGAAAATACTTTTTTCAGCTGACGCTTTTGGTACATTTGGAACTCTGGATGGAGGTGTGGTTGATTCTCAGCTTAATCCGGATAAGTATTGGGACGAGATGATACGATATTACTCAACCATTGTAGGTAAGTTTGGCTCATCCGTTCAGACAGCTTTGAAAAAATTGGAATCACTTGAAATTGAAATGATTTGTTCAACTCACGGACCTGTGTGGACATTGTCGGAAAATGTGGAAAAAGTGTTATCTTTGTATGACAAGCTAAGTAAGTATGAGGCAGATGAGGGTCTGGTAATTGCCTATGGCAGCTTGTATGGTAATAATGAGCAGGTTGCAGAAGTGATAGCCGCTGCTGCCGCAGAAAGCGGAGTGAAGAATATAGTAATTCATAACACAGCAAAAAGTGATGTTTCGGAAATTCTGCGTGATGTTTTCAAATACAAAGGCTTAGTTGTCGGTTCGTCCACGTATAACGGAAAACTATACCCGCCTGTTGAAACTCTCTTGTCTGCAATTGAAAACAGAAGCATAAAGAATCGTAAACTTGGTTACTTTAGCGGACACACATGGGCTGATGCTGCTAAGCGCGGATTGAAAGCATTTGCTGAAAGCGTTAAGTTTGACTTAATTGGTGAGCCTGTAGAAATGAAACAGGCACCGGGAAGTGATGTGTTTGAAAAAGCTTATGAGCTGGGTAAGGCAATGGCGGAAGCTGTTAAGTGAGCTTTGAGATAAAAGAGAATGATATATAACTAAATTACAACATTAAAACATGAGATTGATTATTCAACCAAATGCCGGTGACATGGCGCAATGGGCA
Organism: uncultured Proteiniphilum sp.; assembly: GCA_964346415.1. Lineage (GTDB taxonomy): Bacteria > Bacteroidota > Bacteroidia > Bacteroidales > Dysgonomonadaceae > Petrimonas. Next base: position 15,724 of record CAYFUQ010000034.1, on the reverse strand, counting down.
GCTAACTATATTGCTGCTAAAATAAATAAAGCTAATCCTACACAGGAAAAGCCTTTTGTTTTGGGATTGCCGACAGGCTCTTCGCCTCTTGCTACATACAAAGAGCTGATAAAGCTGTATGAGAGGGGGGTAGTTTCGTTTGAAAACGTGGTTACCTTTAATATGGATGAATATATTGGTCTTGCAAAAGATCATCCACAGAGCTACTACACGTTTATGTGGAGCAATTTCTTTGATCACATTGATATAAAGAAAGAGAATGTCCATATATTGAATGGGATGGCTGAGGATGCTGAGGCTGAGTGTGCTGCTTATGAGCAGGCAATGAAGGATGTGGGAGGAGTAGACTTGTTTATGGGCGGAATTGGTCCTGACGGACATATCGCTTTCAATGAGCCGGGATCTTCTCTGACCTCAAGAACGCGCATCAAAACTTTGACTACCGATACAGTGATTGCCAACTCCAGATTCTTTGACAATGATGTTAATAAAGTTCCAAAAACCGCATTGACAGTTGGAGTGGGGACTATCCTTGATGCCAAAGAGGTGTTGATTCTGGTGAACGGACATCACAAGGCGCGTGCATTGTATCATGCTGTTGAGGGACCAATCAATCAGATGTGGACCATCAGTGCATTACAGTTGCACGAGAAGGGAATCATTGTTTGTGATTATGATGCTTGTGCTGAATTGAAAGTGGGTACATACAAGTATTTTCTGGATATTGAGCATGACAATCTTGATCCTGCGTCTCTGTTGTAATTGATGGTATAACACATAATAAGGATTTCGGACCTTAGTATAATAAAAAAACCTACAAGGATATATAATCTTTGCAGGTTTTTCTGTTTTAGTGTTTGGAGCTTAATTGACAATCACCTCTTTGAGGTATTCTCTAAGTATATTCTTTGCCCTTTGTAACTGTTCGGGTGTGTTTTGCGGAACTCCTTCCAACTCATATTTCCAACCTAGTGACTCATATTTATGAACTCCCAGTTTGTGATATGGTTGAATTTCCACTTTTTCTACATTAGGCATATATTGTAACAATTCGCCCAGCTGGCGCAGATGGTCTTCGCTGTCAGTGTATCCCGGTACCAATACATATCGTGCCCACACTGATTTGTTTATTTCTTTCAAATATTGCACCATCTTGAGTGTAGCTCTGTTGGATGCTCCTGCAATTTTGCGATGAGCTGTGTCGTCCATCTCTTTTATGTCCAGCAATACCAAATCGGTGTATTGCAGCAGCTCTCTTACATCTTCGGTCAGATAACTTCCGTTGGTGTCCAGGCAAGTATCAAATCCTTCCTCCTTCAACATTTTAAAAAATGGAATCAGAGCTTTTGCCTGCATCAGCGGTTCTCCCCCCGACACAGTAATACCTCCACGCTTACCAAAAAATGGACGCTGACTGCGAGCCAATTCCATAAGCTCTTCGTACTCATAGAAGCGCGAATTACCTTCTTTATCTATTGTGTCCGGATTAGCACAATATAGACATTTGAAATTACATCCCTGTGCAAAAAGGACCATACGTACGCCGGGACCGTCGTAGGTTCCCAATGATTCAATGGAGTGAAGCCTTATCATAAATGTTGTTTAAAAAAGATGTTTTTGTCGTAATTTGGAAAAAAAAGAAGTAATCAGTTTATTACATGGCTGATTACTTCTTATATTGTGTTAGTTCAGCTAAATTTGGCTGATGTGTCAATTTACATTGTTTCGAAGAAACTGCGTGAAATAACCTCCATTTGCTGTGCACGTGTCAGTCGAACAAAGTTCACTGCATATCCTGACACACGGATGGTTAGCTGAGGATACTCCTCAGGACGCTCCATAGCATCCATTAGCATTTCGCGGTTAAGCACGTTAACATTGAGGTGATGAGCATTTTTTGCAAAATATCCATCCATAATGCTTACAAGGTTTTCCTGACGTTGCTCCTCTGTAGGACCTAATGTCTTAGGTACGATTGAGAACGTGTTTGAGATTCCGTCCATTGAACTCTCGTAACAAAGCTTCGATACAGAGCTAAGAGATGCCAGTGCACCTTTGGTGTCACGTCCGTGCATTGGGTTGGCACCAGGAGCAAATGGAACTCCTTCGGCACGCCCGTCTGGTGTTGCACCGGTTTTCTTACCGTAAACCACGTTTGACGTGATAGTAAGAATACTTAATGTTGGCTCTGCATTCTTGTATGTTTTATGCTCTTTGAGCAATGAATTCAGATAGATTGGAATTTCACGTGCGAAAGTATCAACTCTGTCGTCGTCGTTTCCATAGAATGGAAATTCGCCTTCGATATTGAAATCTTGTGTAATGCCCTCTTCGTTGCGAACGGGGGTAACCTTTGCGTATTTGATAGCTGACAGTGAGTCGGCAACGATGCTTAGCCCTGCTGCACCATACGCCAGGTTGATTTGTGGGTTGGTGTCAATAAGTGACATCTGTGCTTTCTCGTAGTAGTACTTGTCGTGCATGTAGTGAATGATATTCATCGACTCTGCATATACGCGAGTAACTTCTTTCATAGCTAGCTTGAAGTTGTCCATTACTTCGTCAAAATCCAATGTCTCTGACTTCAGAGCGGGTATTCCGGGGATAACCAGTTTGCCGGTTATTTCGCAATGCCCTTCATTGATAGCAAGCAGTAATGTCTTAGCCAAATTACAACGAGCACCAAAGAATTGGATTTGTTTGCCTATTTCCTGATATGAAACGCAGCATGCAATACCATAGTCATCGCTGCAACGGCTGTCACGCATTAAATCATCATTCTCATACTGAATAGATGAGGTATCGATTGAAACCTTTGCACAGAACTCTTTGAAAGGCTCTGGCAAGTGCTGTGACCAAAGTACAGTCATGTTAGGTTCAGGTGATGGGCCCAAGTTATATAGTGTTTGCAGGAAGCGATAAGAGGTCTTTGTTACTTTGTGACGTCCGTCAGCAAGTTTGCCACCAATAGCTTCGGTTACCCATGTTGGGTCTCCTGCAAATATATCATTGTATGCATCCATTCTAAGGTGACGCACCATTCTAAGTTTGATAACGAACTGGTCGATTAGTTCCTGAGCAAACTCTTCTGTTATGATTCCTGCTTTCAGGTCATGCTCAATATATATGTCAAGGAAAGAAGAAACGTTTCCGAGTGACATTGCCGCACCGTCTTGCTCTTTTACAGAAGCAAGATAGGCCATATATACCCATTGAACAGCTTCCTGAGCGTTTTCTGCAGGACGCGACAATTCAAGTCCGTAGATATTACCCAGCTCTTCAATCTCTTTGAGTGCTTTGATTTGCTCTGAAACCTCTTCGCGCAAACGAATTTGCTCATCTGTCATTGGACCGGTAAGGTTCATTTTGTCCTGTTGTTTGGCTTCAATAAGTTTGGTGGTTCCATAAAGAGCCAGGCGACGGTAGTCACCTATAATTCTGCCTCGCGCATAGTTGTCGGGCAATCCTGTGATAATTCCTAGTGAGCGATATGTTCTAATTTCGGGCGTATAAACATCAAAAACACCATCATTGTGAGTTTTTGCATATTTAGTGAAAATCTCTTTTACCTGTGGGTTTACTTCCAGTCCATGTTCTGCACATGCACGTTCTACAACCGAATATCCGCCATAAGGCTTCATTGCACGTTTAAGAAGCATATCGGTCTGAAGTCCTACGATAAGCTCATTTTCACGGTCGATGTATCCTGCAGAATGCGAAGTAATAGTAGAGATGAGTTCGTTATCAATTGCACGAACTCCGTTGTTTTCTCGCTCTTCTTTGATAGCGTTCAAACAGATATTCCACATGTTTTTTGTGCGTTCTGTTGCGTCTTGCAAGAATGATGAATCACCATCATAGGGTGTGATGTTCTTCAATACAAAATCACGAACATCGATGCTTTCATTCCAGTTTCCTGAATTAAAATTAGCCATAAGTTTTAGTATGTTGTTTTAAAATTTAAGTTGCTGTACTTTGATTTTTATGTTATGAAACATATAACCTAATTCTTTCGGTCACAAAGATAATCCAATTAAACTAATTTTTCGCTATTGCAAAATCAGAATGTTTTTATTATATTCAAAGCACCTGCAATTGGATCATACTTGTATAGTATTTTGATTTGCACGTTGTTTAGAAAAAAGATTGTTTTGTCTTTATTTGTTTTCGAATTGTAATTCGGTGTTGTTTTTCCCTTACGTTTTTATATCAATCAGGTGAAATTTCTTTCACTTTGTTCGCATGTTAAATAAATGCAAATATAGTTTTGTGACAGGTAAAAAGTGCGTGTTTTCGAGATATTAGACATTATACGTAATGAAACTGCCGGGAATTAATAATAATGCACGACAGTTTCATTAAAAACAAACGATGTTTAATCAGTATTTATTTGATATATAATTTACAATAATCTATCAACAAGTTTTTCACCTGCTGCATTGAAAACCTCAAGTCTCAGATTGTTGCCTTTTTTGTCTAATACCATAACGGTGCCGCCCGGCTCGCGATTGCCCCCACCTATTATAACAGGAAAGTTGTTTTTGTATGTCCCCTTCTCAATCACTTCAAATCGATGCGTGTGAGCATTAAGTGATACATTGAAGGGTGCCTTTTCGATTATCGGAATCCACAATTCGGAACAAGGAGTGTATGCATCAAGATTTTCTCCAAATAAAGGAATATGATGAATTAATATTCTTTTATTTGCTTTTTTGAAAGCTCTCGATTTAAGCTCTTTACTCAAAAAATCAGCCTGGTCAAGACGATGTTGCGCGAAATCGTTCATGTCGTAATATACCCAATGGTCGTCCGGCTTATCTTCTCCGCAGTCGAGAAGCACAAAACGAGTGTCACCAAGTGAGAAGGCACTATATGAGCGTCCTCCCATTCTTCCGAGATAATCCCACAGATGTTGTGAATACTCGCCCCTTGTTTCATGATTGCCGCGAATGAAAATAGAAGGTATTTCATCGCTTTTAATTCTGGGTGTGTAAGTGAGCAGTCGATCCATAATATCATTTTCAACCTCTACATCATCAAAGCAATCCCCATTAAATATAACAAGATCATATGGCTTGTTATCTATTTGGCTATGCAGTTTCTGAAACATCTCCATATTACTGTGGATGTCGTTGTAAACTATTACCCTAAAATCTTTTATGTTATCGTTCCAGGTTGTGAAGCTTTTAAGTTCAGTTCTCACAGTATCACCAAACTCTTTGTAGTAGCTTGAATAGCGAGTGATTTCCTGTGACACTGCTCGGTAATAATATTTTGTTCCCGGCTTCAGGTCGGTAAGATGGATTCTGTTTATCGTATTGTTAGCCACCATCTCGCCTTCCAGAAACGTTCTGGCTCTTTTTAGATTGTCAGGGTCAGTTCCATATTCTACCCAGCTGCGAGCAGGCACGTTAGTGAGCCACATTACTGTCATTTCATCGGTACCCGGATTTTGCAGATATGGGATAGTTCTCATAACTTCCGATGCCGGAGTTTTCAATCTGATATCGACAAACAGAGGTCTATGATCTGATGTGATTTTATCTTCCAGCACCCTTGCCTGAAACTTAGCATAAGTTTCACCCTTAGCTTTGTAGCCAAGCACATAGTCGATGGTGACATCAGGCTCTGTTGACGGGAAGGTTTTGGCATTGGTGTTAGTAAGTATTTGCCAATCCCTCTCAAGATACTTTATAGGATCTTCACCGGGCTCGGCATTCAAATCTCCTAATAAAAACACCGGCTTTTCGTAATGTTTTATTGCTTCAGTGATTATTTTTACAGACTCAAGACGTTCTTCGTTGGTAAGAGAAAGATGTGTATTGACAACTACATATCTGTTTAGTTCCACTATCAGTGCAGTCCTTGCTTCATTTTCGCCCGGGAGACTTATTTTTCTGGTAGCCAAAGGCTTTTCCCTGGTCAGCATTCCGTTTCCATACTTCCCTCCGTCGTGAAGTATTGAATATCCAAAGGTTGGATACATTCCGGTCTGTTCCGCAAGAAGTTGCATTATATCAATGTTGCCGCTTCTGTTCACCACGCTGTCCACTTCTTGCAGACCCACCACTTCGGGGGCTATATTCAGTATAATATTCCCAATTCGTTCGATATCAATTTTTTGATCCATACCTTCACCGTGCTGTATGTTGAAACTCATTAGCCGATGTGTATTCTCGCGTTGGGGAAATGTTTGTGCCTTAACCATCGATATCGGTAGGCTTAGAAGTAATAGTATGATAAAAGTCTTTTTCATTGTAATGTTTGTGATGATTTATTGTTTGAAGTTTAACTGCAAACAAAGTTACAATAATTGAAGTGAATTTGAAAGTTAATGTTGAAAAACGGTTTGCATATGTTGCTATATACAAACATCTGTTTTTTTAGTTTGTTTTAATTAGTGTATATTTGCATATTAAATAAAGTAATATATTATAGCTCCTGATGCAAAAAAGCAGACTTTGTAATACTGATTTTGAGGAATTATACCGCACTTATTATTCCAGGATGAAACGCTTTGCTCAGGAATATGTTATCCGTGAAGAGGATGCTGAAAATATAACGCAGGATGTTTTCCTTGAGCTATGGGAATCAGACACTTTACTTTCTTCGCACACTAATTTGTTTTCATTTTTGTTTACTGCCATTAAAAATCGTTGCATGGACTTTTTGAGACATCAGTCAGTTGCGCAGAAAGCTGCCAGTAAACTACAGAAGGATTATCAGAAAATTCTCCAGATGAAATTTCAATCCCTTGAAGTATTCGATGTGAATATTTTTGCTGAACCCGATATTGAGTCAATTGTTCAGAGTGCTATAAGTGAATTGCCCGAAAAATGTCGCGAGATATTTATTATGAATAAAATTGACGGCAAAAAGCAAAAAGATATTGCATCAGAGCTTAATATTTCGGTGAATACCGTAGAAACACAAATGGGAATTGCCTATAAAAAACTCAGAGAGCAGTTGAAAGATTACATCCCATTACTGCTTTTTCTGTTAAATTAAAAATATTTTCTATTTCTTTAGCGGATTTTGTGCTCGAGCTCGTTTATTAATAAAGAACGCTAAAGAATGTACAATTATTTAATTAAATACTTCGCGGGTGAACTTGATGCCGATACTAACACTCGGCTATTTAGTGCAATACAGACCGATGAGGCTTTGAGGGCAGAATTTATAAGATTGCAAAACTTGCATGCCTTGAGCCATCTTTCAGAATTATCGAAAGATGAAGAGGAGGGACAAGAAGGGTATCGACTCTTCTTATCCAAGAAGAAAATAAAACAACAGCAACAATTTATTCGCAACTTATTTAAGTATGCTGCTATTGCTGTATTATTAATTGGTTCTACTTTCTTTTTTACCAAATATGTTTTCGAAAACGACTATCATAATCAAAAAAATAATACTCTGTATGTTCCTGCGGGACAGAGAGCAAAGCTCACTTTGCAGGATGGTTCGGTTGTTTGGCTCAATGCCAACTCTACTCTAAAGTACCCGTCACGATTTAGTGGTAAGACACGTTCGGTTGAAATTATTGGTGAAGGGTATTTTGACATTGCAAAAAATAAGAAAAAGCCTTTTATTGTTACCACGCAGCAGGTTGAAATGATAGTCCTTGGAACGGAGTTCAATGTGTATAGTTATCCTGAAACCGGATATATACAAACAGACTTGATTGAAGGTTCTCTGATGGTTTACAACAGTGAAAACAAGAACAAGAGCGTTACTCTAAGTCCTAGCCAACAAGTGACAATATCAGAAAAAGAGATGATTGTGGGGCATTTGGAGCCATCAGACTACTATCTGTGGAAAGAGGGGGTGTATGCTTTCGACAATCAACGTCTTATTACAATTATTGAGAAGTTACAACTTTACTATGATGTTAAAATAGTAGTTGAGGATCCTGAAATTTTTAATGTACGCTATACAGGTAAATTTCGTCAACGTGATGGTGTAGCAGATATTCTGAAAGTTATTCAAAAAATACACCCGTTTAAGATTCTAATGGATAGGGAAGAGAACCTGATAACGCTAATAAAATAAATAACCCTTTAACAAATATGAAATGCCTATGAGATAAGTCTTATAAATAAAAAAGCGACAGATGCGCCAACATCTATCGCCGAAATTAAAAGTAAAAACATAAACAGTCATTTTTAGTATTCACTTTAATCGTACAAATATATGAAAATTAACAACAAGTTAAAGCACGTTTTCTATGAAAGATGTGACTTTAAGGATTTATTTAAAATCATGAGAATTAGTTTATTCTTATTATTTGCCTTCACGTTGCAACTGCTGGCAACAAACTCTAATGCACAGGATGCGATAGTTACATTGAAAAGTAATTCAGTTTCAGTAAGACAATTGATTAGTGAAATTGAAAAACAGACAGACTATCTGGTGGTTTATAGTAATCGCGAAGTTAAAACTTCACGTAAGGTGAACGTGAAAAACAAGTCTGAAAAAGTGTCATCATTGCTCAATGAGGTTTTTGAGGATACAGATATTAGTTATGATTTTGAGAACAAGTATATTGTTTTGTCTAAAAATGCAAAACAGTCTGCTGCACTTATTGCTGAGGCAATAAAGAGTGCGCAGCAACAGCAGGGCAAAACGGTGACAGGGACTGTGATCGATGAATTGGGAGAGCCTGTTATAGGTGCCAATATCATTGAGAAAGGAACTTCCAATGGAACTGTGACAGATTACAATGGCTCATTCTCATTGAATGTTGAAGAGGGTGCAGTACTCCACGTTTCTTATATTGGTTATCTGGCTCAAGAGATTAGCACTGTTGGCAGAACTGCTGTCAATGTCACTCTGTTGGAAGATATGAAAGCGCTTGATGAAGTAGTAGTTATTGGATATGGTAGTTTAACTCGTAAGGATGTAACCAGTTCTATCACAACAGTAAAGTCTGATAAACTTAACACCGGCGTATATTCTGATCCTGCACAATTGCTTCAGGGAAAAGTTCCGGGATTAATTATTACACAGAGTGCAAATCCTAACGGATCTCCTTCAATAACTCTTCGTGGCGCATCAACCTTTAGAAGTGGCGCAGCTCAGGAGCCGTATTATGTAATTGACGGAATACCAGGGATGTCATTATCATTGGTATCTCCTGATGATATAGAGAGTATAGATGTTTTGAGAGACGCTACAGCTACTGCTATTTATGGATCGAAGGCAGCCAATGGAGTAATCATTGTAAATACAAAAAGAGGTCGTGAGGGACACACTAATATTAATTATAGCGCATATATGGCATCTGATAATATTCTGAAAAACCTGGATGTTATGAGCGGGAGTGAGCTGCGTAGTTATGCCAGTCAGAATAATATAACATTGGTGAATGATTTGGGAGCTGATACAAACTGGCAGAAGGAAGTTCAGCGTACCGGATTTAGTCACAATCACAACGTTTCAATAAGTGGTGGTTCTAAGCAAGTTTCATATAATTCAAGTATTAATTATCTTGAACGACAGGGTGTAATTAAAGGCACAGATATGGACCGATTGATAGGACGTGCATTTTTGGAAGCGAAGTCACTAAACGATAGACTTACATTGTCTTTCAATGTAAATACAAGTATTACCAACCGTAGTAATGTACCTTTTGATACTCAAGGACAGAGTGTGCTTGATGCAATGAGTTATTACTCTCCGCTTGTTCCTGTCAGAAATGAAGACGGAGGATGGTATGAGAACAGTGGAATATCACAGAACTACAATCCTGTTGCATTGATAAATGAAAATATTTACGATACGGAGAGTAAGCAAATTCAGGGTAATGCCAAGGCTTCATTCGAGATTGTTGAAGGACTTTTGTATAACATAAGTCTGGCATATCAGGACGAGCAGTATCTCTTTGGTAATTATAATACTACCAATTCATTGGTTGCGTTGGGGATGAACGGAAAAGCTGAGCGTTCAACAGTGAATAACAAAAAGAAGGTATTGGAAACTTATCTGAACTTCGACAGAACTTTCAATGATGTTCACAAGCTTGGCTTGATGGGCGGTTATTCCTGGGAAGAGGGTAATGACAATGATGGATTTAAATTAACTACATACAACTTCTACGACGATGCTCTAACTTATTATAACCTGGGAATGGGTAATAATATTGATATTAACGGTCTTGGATTAGGAGATGGACGTTACATGTTATCCACCTTGCGAATGATTTCGTTTTATGGTCGTGCCAATTACTCTTTTAATAGTAAATATATGCTTCAGGCCACTGTTAGAAGAGATGGCTCTTCTGCATTTGGAAAGAATAACAGATGGGCTACTTTCCCATCAGGGTCTTTAGCCTGGCGACTATCAGAAGAGAATTTCATTAAAGACTTGAATATTTTTGACGATCTTAAGCTTAGGGCCGGATATGGAGTGAGTGGCAATTCACTTGGTTTCGACGTTTTTACTGCAACGCAGGTTTATGGTGCAACAGGCTGGTTTGATTATATATCACCTTCAGGTGAGTCAAATCTGGTGCATATGTTGGGTCCAACCCGTAATGCTAACCCCGACTTGAAGTGGGAGCGAACAGGAATGTTTAATATTGGTCTTGATTTTTCTTTTTTCAACAGTCGACTAAGTGGTACTGTTGAATATTATGACAAGCGAACCAAGGATTTGATTGCAGATTACCAGGTCTCAACAACAAGATATCCTTTGAACTGGCTGACAACTAATGTTGGAGAAATAAGCAATAAAGGTGTCGAGCTAAATCTAAATATTGTTCCAGTTAAAACAAATGACTTTTTCTGGGAAACTTCTTTGAATTTGTCACACAATAAGAACAAAGTAGAAAAACTTTCAAATGAAACTTACTCAGTTGATTATTTTGACAGAGCAAACCTGGATGCTGCCGGTTTCGCAACAGCCAATCAACAGAGGGTTATGGAGGGATATCCAATTGGACAATTTTATACATGGCAGTGGGCCGGATATAATGAAGGAGTATCTCACTTCTATGTGTATGGTGAAGGAAGCCTGAAGGATATTTATGGAGATGACTTTGCTTCGAAAGTTAAGAAACAGGCAGACGGGCGATACATTGATAATGAAACGGGGGAATTAGTGAGTACATCAAAACCGCTGTATGATGACCGCACCGCTACCGGTTCTGCCCAACCTAAACTGGCTTTGGGCTGGAATAATACCCTTACTTACAAGAACTGGACGATGACTGCATTCTTCCAGGGATTTTTTGGACATAAAATAATGAACGGCACAAGAGCATACCTGAGCAACTATGCCAATGTAGGTAATGGCAAGAATGTTCTTGCTTCAATGGCTGAAGACAATCTTGCTACAGACTTCAATTCACATGCGCCTTCAGACCGGTATTTGGAACGGGGTGATTACCTGAGACTGTCAACACTTACTCTTGGATATAACTTTAATCTAAAGAGTGATTTAGTTAAAGGCCTTCGAGTGTATGCAACCTGCAATAACCTGTTCACAATAACCGGATATAAAGGAGTAGATCCTGAAATTTCTCTTGGAGGACTGGAGCCGGGTATTGACAACCGACAGACCTATCCAAGAACTCGTACGATAATGCTTGGTATTAATGTTAATTTCTAAAACGGTAATAAAATGAAAAATCATTATAAAATATATTTCTTATCAATTCTGCTGCTTTCTATGTTGATACAGTGTACTGATCTTGATGTGCCAATCAAATCTCAATACACCTCTTTTCCGGATTCGGAAGTGGCAGCAGAAGCTAAAACGGCAGATGTGTATTATGCAATGCGTGGCCCGCTGGGACGAGATTATCATCATGCTCAAACTCTGTCATCAGATGAGGCAGTTGGGGTAGCTCTAAGTGGTGATTATTATGACAACGGACGATATGCGCACATGTCGTTACATTCATGGACACCTGATGATGCAACAATTGGATATTACGAGTCGCTGACCAGTGGTATTACCAAATGTAATAAGGCTATTCTTGAGCTTGGTGGTGAAGAGGTTGATTTAACTGCACCTGTTCGTGCTGTTCGAGCATATTATTTCTGGGTGTTGATGGATAGCTATGGAGATACTCCGCTATTAAATCGTCAATTGGAAGAAGATGAAGCAATAGACAGAGCTCCACGAGCACAAGTTGCTGAATATATCGAATCGGAACTTCTTGATGTTCTTGATAAACTGCCAACCAATGTTGATGCTTCAACTTATGGAAAACCTACCCGTTATATGGCTGAGGCATTGTTGGCAAAGCTATATTTGAACTGGGCTGTTTACACTGCAAGCGATGTGGCAGAATATACACCAAGTGCCGGCAACTCAAAATTGAACAACGCTGTGGCTATGTGTGATAATATAATTGAGTCGGGAATATTTAATTTGAGTGATTCTTATATGTCAAAATTCACACCTGAAAATGGGTCGCATATAAAAGACTTTATCTATGCAATGCCTTATGACAGGGAATCACAACAGGGAATGACATATTCAAGGTTTTGGACACACAGAACTGCCAATAACGTGTTTTATGGTGTTAATCTACCCAATAGTGTTGGTGGAAACTTTGCATACAATCCTGAGTTTTCGGACAAGTTTTCATTAGAAGGTGATGACCGAAATGAGCAGATCCTTAAAGGTCCCTTATTTGTACGTGACCCGGTTACATATCAGGCTACAAGTACACCATGGATTGTTGATGGAGTGCAGGTTACTTTAACAAGAGAAATTGAGCTTGTTGATCCAAACACTCTTGATGTCGGCAATGACCTGAAGGGTCGTTCACAAGGATATCGTTCTATAAAATTCTATATGGACTTAAAAGCAACTAAGGCTCAGAGTCGTAATCAAAGTAATGACGTTCCTATTTTCCGTTATGCAGATGTGCTGCTAATGAAAGCAGAAGCAATTTTGCGAGGCGCAACCGCAACCCGAGGTGATACACCTGCATCTCTGATGAATCAGATACGCACATATGTCAATGCTCCTCAGGTGACAGGTACACCAACATTGGATGAGTTGCTTGACGAGCGTGCAAGAGAGTTTGCAGATGAGTCATGGCGTCGTAATGATTTAATACGATTTGGAAAATTTGAAGATGACTGGGGATTTAAGAACTCACTTAATCCTAATGCGAAGATGCAAAAGTTCCGCAGAATCTTTCCTATTCCGACATACGTGTTAAACACCAATACAAATTGGAAACAGAATAAAGGATATTAATCTGATTTATAAACTATAAAGATGGTATAGTCAATTGGAAGTATATAGAGTGCTACCAATTGACTATATTAATTTTACAAGGATGTGTCATTAATTATATATTGAAAAATACAAAGTTATGAGAGGTTTGAAGTTAATATATGTGCTGCTTTTGGTATTGCTTGCTGCCTGTGCCAATCCCACTGCTGACAAGAAGATAGAATATATAGATACGCGAATTGGTACTGCAATGAGCATTACTCACACAGCAGGTCAGTTTGGCAAAAATAGCGAGGAGTTTGGACAAACCTTACCCGCTGTTTTAGAACCAAACGGAATGAACTTTTGGACTCCACAGACAAGAGATACAGAACTTAAATGCATTGCGCCATACTATTATCAGGATTCACTCTTACAGGGGTTTAGGAATTCTCACTGGATAGTTGGCGGATGTACTCAGGATTATGGCTCAATGACTTTGATGACACTAACCGGAGAACTTAGGTGTACTCCTGTAGCGCGGGGTAGTAGATTTTATCATGAATCTGAAATAGCAACACCATCATATTATTCGGTAGAGTTGCCGGATGAAAAGATTAAAGTTGAGATGACAGCCCGTTCACGTTCTGCTATTTTTCGATTCACATACGAAGAAGATGGAGATGCATGGCTGGTTGTAAACCCTAACAGCGATGAAGGCGAAGGATATATCAGCATAGATACTCTCAATCAACTGATTTATGGTTATAATCCTGTGCACCGTATCTATCAGGGCAAGGGTGAGGCAGCAGGTTTTAGTGGACATTTTATAATTAATTATCAAAAGGAACTGACTGACTTTGGTACATATTCCAGTGATAGTATATTCCCTAAAAAAACACATATCGATAACAAAAACGACATAGGTTTGTATTTGAAGTTTAATGTAAAAAAGAATGAGCAAATTCTAATTAAGGCAGCCTCCTCTTTCACAGACAGGGAGGGAGCACTTGCTAACTTACAGCATGAAATACCACACTGGGAATTTGAGCGTACTCAAAATGAATTGACTAAAATATGGGAAGAACGCCTTTCAACACTGCTTGTGGAAACACCTGAAATAGAGTCAAAACAACTTCTTTATGGTGCACTCTACAGAGCTTCGTTCCTGCCACGAGTATTCAATGATGTTGACGGACGTTATCCGTCATTTGCAACCGGCCAACCAGTTCAACAGCTGAGTCATGGCGAAACTTATTATGAGGATTTCAGTATGTGGGATACCTATCGGGCTCTGCATCCACTGATAAATATTTTGACTCCAACAAAAGGAGGCGAAATGATGCAGTCTCTTGTGAAAAAATATGAGCAGGGTGGGTGGTTGCCTATTTTTCCATGCTGGAACAGTTACACCAATGCCATGATTGGAGACCATGTTATATCAGCAATAGCAGATGCATATGCCAAAGGGATACGCAACTTCGATGTCCAAAAAGCATATGAAGCTATGCGTAAAAATGCATTTGAATCTCCCAGGTCTATTGATGACTATAAAAATGGAATGGGACGACGGGCTCTTGACTCATATCTGAAATATGGATACATACCATTGGAAGATAGTGTGCCTGATGCTTTTCATGATAAAGAACAAGTGTCCCGAACTTTGGAGTATGCTTATGATGATTTTGCATTAGTTCAACTTGCATCAATGTTTGGAACAAAAAATGACTATCTAAGCTTGATTAAGCGCTCTCAAAACTATCGTAATGTCATAGATCCTTCCACAGGTTACGCACAGGGAAGGTATGCCGATGGGTCATTTCTCAAAGAGGATAATGCATTTAGTTTCACAGACTTTATTACTGAAGGCGCGCCGTGTCATTATACATGGTATGTACCACATGATGTGAAAGGATTGACAAATGTTATGGGCGGCGAAGAGGTCTTTATTTCAAAACTAGACTCTATGTTTAGCGAGGGGAGATATTGGCATGGCAACGAGCCTTGTCATCAGATAGCATATATGTACAACTATGTTGGTCAGCCGTGGAAGACTCAAAAGCATGTCAATAATATTTTAAAAATGGAGTATCTAAATGCTCCGGGTGGTTTATCGGGCAACGATGATGCCGGTCAGATGTCTGCCTGGTATATATTTTCTGCATTAGGTTTTTATCCCGTGTGCCCGGGTATGCCTTATTATGTTATTGGTAGCCCCACTTTTGATAAGGTTGAAATAAGATTGGAGAATGGAAAGTTGTTTACAATGATTTCTAATAATGTGAGTTCTGAAAATATATTTATTCAATCAGTGCTGCTAAATGGTAAGCCTTATGATAAGAACTACATATTGCACGATGACATTATGAGTGGTTCAACTTTTGAGTTCACAATGGGATCCAGCCCCAATACCAGCTGGGGAGTCGCACCTGATTCGAGGCCACCGTCTATGAGTAATTAGTGTATTTGCAGTAATTGTGACAGGTGCTATTATAGTTTAACCCGTATTATTCATGAGCAACCAACCCGATTTTTCTTGCATCTGTTTTTA
>CAYFUQ010000033.1:20699-24604 GCA_964346415.1 uncultured Proteiniphilum sp. | reverse complement strand
CTTTTAACATAAAAAGTAAGTTTAAAAAACGGTCAACCTATATCAGGGAATGACAGGGACTCGCAAATATGTAATTAATAATTCATTGGACACGCAAGCGTATAATTGAAAATGGAAAGTTCGCTTGACTAGCAAACAGGGTTGAAACATTTAGAGAGAGTTAAGGGATTAAGGGATGGCATTACTGTAGACAGGCAGTTTGTGTTATATTAAAATTCACGTTTTGTCTTCGATTTATGGTTTTTTTCTATACATTTGTAATAAAATCGTAGCATATGCAATCAAAGAGTTTAGTTGATATCGGCGACTATGGCAAGGATGATATCCTGCGGATACTGAAAAAAGCGGAACACTTTAAGGCCAATCCCGAGAGAGATTATTTGCAGCACAAGGTGTGTGCCACACTGTTTTTTGAGCCATCGACGCGTACGAGGCTAAGTTTTGAGACAGCTATCAATCGCCTGAGGGGCAGAATTATCGGGTTTTCGGACTCGGCAACGAGCAGCTCTACCAAGGGGGAGTCGCTGAAGGATACCATTATGATGGTGGCAAGCTATGCCGACCTGATTGTGATGCGTCATCACCTGGAGGGATCGGCACGGTATGCGGCTGAGGTGTCGCCGGTGCCCGTCATTAATGCGGGCGATGGGTCTAATCAGCATCCTACGCAAACGATGCTTGACTTGTTTACGATTTACGAAACGCAGGGTACGCTGGAGGATTTGACAATCACCATTGTTGGAGATCTAAAATATGGGCGCGCAGTGCATTCGCTGATTCAGGGCTTGTCGCACTTCAATCCTACATTCAATTTTGTGGCACCCGAAGAGTTGCGCATTCCCGAAAAATATAAACTTCAGTGTAGTGAAAAGGGTATTAAATTCAAAGAGTATTCAGAGTTTTCGCCCGAGGCTATCAACAGCGCCGACATACTGTATATGACACGTGTGCAGCGTGAACGATTTACAGACTTGATGGAATATAAGAAGGTGAAAAATGTGTATGTGCTTCACAACGAAATGCTTGAGGATTCGAAAGCGAATCTGAAAGTGCTGCATCCGCTACCAAGGGTGACCGAAATCAACTATGATGTGGATAAGAACCCTAAGGCATATTATTTTCAACAGGCTGAGAATGGGGTGTTTGCGAGGCAGGCCATTATTTGTGATTTGATGGGAATTGAAATTAGGAGTTAGGAGTTATAAGTTCATTGGACTCGCAAAGAAATTTAAACATTAAGAATGAATTAAGAGATTAAGAGGCATTAAGAAGTGAGATGATTATAAACTATCAATTATCAATTAATCAACATGACAAAACAAGTACAAGAAGTGGCAGCGTTGGAAAACGGAACTGCCATAGATCATATACCAACAGAGGCAGTGTTTAAAGTGGTGTCGCTGCTGAAACTGCAGAAACTGAACAACCGCACTACCATTGGTAACAACCTGCGAAGCAGAAAGATGGGTCGCAAGGGGATTATCAAAATCTCAAACATGTTTTTTGAGGAAGAGGAAATAAATCGCATTGCTCTGGTGGCTCCAAATGTTAATCTAAATATTATAAGAAACTACGAAGTGGTGGAGAAAAAGCACGTGGTGCTTCCGGACGAAATTAAGGGTATCGTGAAATGCGTAAACCCCAAATGTATTACCAATAATGAACCTATGAGCACCCGCTTTCACGTTGTGGACAAGCAGGAAGTGGTGCTACAGTGCCATTATTGTGAAGTCAAAATTAACAAAGATGAAGTTGTATTGTCATGAAACAAGATTGGAGACCGGGGTCAATGATTTATCCGCTGCCTGTGGCAATGATAAGCTATGGCAAGGATCCCGAAGAGTATAATATATTCACTGTTAGCTGGATAGGCACGCTAAGTTCTGTGCCTCCCTGTTGTTATATTTCGGTGAAACCATCACGTCATTCGCACTCCATAATCAAAAAGGATATGGAATTTGTCATAAACCTTGTTAATAAGGATTTGACCGAAAGTGCAGATTATTCGGGTCTTGTTTCGGGGCGTGAGCATAAGAAGTTTGAAGAGCTGAACCTCACGCCTGAAGCAGGAAGAAAGGTGAAAGCTCCGCTGATTAAAGAGTCGCCCATCAATATAGAATGCAAAGTAAAGACTATTGTTTCACTCGGTTCGCACGATGTTTTTATTGCAGAGGTAATGAACATTAAGGTATGCGACAGCCTTATAGATGAAGCAACCGGAAAAATTGATATGCGACTGGCCAACCTGATTGCTTTTTCATACGGAAAGTACTTTGAGCTGGGAGAGATTATTGGGGAGTTTGGATGGTCGAAGAGAATGGAAGATTGATAAAGCTATGTTCTTGTAACCAAGAACCAAGTTCATCCTTTTTTCTTGATAAAAAAGGATGCAAAAAATCAAGACTTCGGGAAACTTTGCTAAAAAGCAACTTGTCTGGCTAAAGATGCAAAAACTCGCTTCGCTCAAACAGCTTGCATCTTACTACGCCATACTGCGTCGCTTTTCTTAACGCAAAGTTCCCACAATGTCGGTTTAGCCGAGCGGTTGAAACTCATACATTATTAATTATTAATTACTTTTTACTTCTAACTTTTTACTTTTTACTTCATAAAAAAATGCCCGTAAACATTCCTGACAATATGCCGGCAGTTGAGCTGCTGAAGAAAGAGCACATCTTTGTGATGGACGACCTGCGTGCTTCTACGCAAGACATTCGTCCGCTGAAGATACTTATTCTCAACCTGATGCCGATAAAGATAACGACAGAGACGGATTTGATTCGTCTGTTGTCCAACTCCCCTTTGCAGGTGGAGATAAACTTTTTGGCTTTGTCGACACATAAGCCTAAGAATACGCCTATAGAGCATTTGATGTCGTTCTACACGACATTTGACAATATAAGAGACAGTTACTATGACGGAATGATTATAACCGGAGCACCGGTGGAGATGCTGGAGTTTGAGGAGGTGAAGTACTGGAAGGAGCTGACTGAAATTATGGATTGGGCACGCAAGCATGTGACATCTTCGTTTTATATATGTTGGGGTGCGCAGGCGGCTCTCAGCCATTTTTATGGGATTAAGAAATATGCGATGGACAAGAAGCTGTTTGGAGTATTCAATCACACATTGAATGACCCTGCATTTCCTCTGTTCAGGGGCTTTGATGATCAGTTTTTTGTGCCTCACAGTCGCCACACCACCATCCTTGCGGAAGATATAAAGCAACATCCCGAGCTGACAATTCTTTCGGAATCGGACAAGGCAGGCGTTTACATTGTGTCATCGCGCGGCGGAAGGGAATTTTATGTGACAGGGCACTCGGAGTATTCGCCCATGACACTACACAATGAGTATACTCGTGATATGGATAAGGGGATGGATTCGGTAGAGATTCCTGAAAACTATTATCCCAACAACGACCCTACCCTGCCGCCAATAGTTAGGTGGCGCTCACATGCAAATATGCTGTATATCAATTGGCTAAACTATTTTGTGTATCAGGCTACGCCGTATAGGCCGGAGGAGATCGCGGCGCTGGGGGAACTGTGAATTAATTAATAATTGACAATTGAAAATCGTAGCGTAGCGAAGATCCCGATTTATCGGGGTGCAGCTGACTCGAAAACGGAGTAAAACATTAAGAGATTATTAAGTGATAAAGAGACATTAAGATGCGAGAGTTAATTAATAATTCATTGAGCTCGAAAACGAAGAGCTAATAGGTGACAGCTAAGACCCATTAATATTTTATAACTCAAATATGTTGAAAAAACCACAGAAAATTGATGGCACTTATCTGCCTGTCAGCTTTTTTGTGTAAGTTTGCACCCGATGAAAGAGAAATTAATCATATTCCTCATTTTGATGGGAGTCGTTGTGGCACGGGGATACTCGCAGGTTGT
>CAYFUQ010000033.1:15398-20599 GCA_964346415.1 uncultured Proteiniphilum sp. | reverse complement strand
TCATATTCCTCATTTTGATGGGAGTCGTTGTGGCACGGGGATACTCGCAGGTTGTGATTAGCAGCGACTCTGTGACCGTTGAGGCTATGACGGACTCGCTTGAGATATCGCCTGATATGCCCGTTGATTCTGCAAATGTTGTGACACGCGGACTGTCAACTATTGCCGTTCCGGAAGACTCGACAAACGTTGTTCCTGTGGGGCAGCCACAGATTGTTATTCCCGACGATTCAACGAATGTTGTAGCAACAACCGACTCGCTGGACACACCTCCTGCGATGGATATGGAGCGTGAGATACCTGCAAGAATGCGGGCAGGCAATCAACAAATGGCACCTCCGCCTGTTGACACCATCAATTTGCAGTTGCCTGCGCTCACAAGCTGGCTTGTGGTGCCTGAAGGGGCTGCACGGGTGATGACACCCATGGATACTGTGAAGCATAATTTTCAGCAAAGTATGTTGCCCGACGGGCATTCGGTTGCAGGTGGTTATCTTGCGCCGCTGGGATCTCCTTTTATATCCAAAATATTCTTTGACAGGGAAGTAGCAAGCAAATTCCCATTCTACGATCAATATTATCTTTACAACAGAGGACCTGAGAATCAGTTGTTTTACAACACCCGTGTGCCTTATGCCAAGGTGGACTATCAGACGGCCGGCGACAGAAGACTGAGAGAGCACAGGTTGCAGGCGCTATTGACTTCAAACTTTGGGAAGAAGGTTAATGTCTCTTTTATTGCTGACATTATTGATGCCAAAGGGTTTTATGACTCGCAGGGAAACAAGCATACAAACTGGAGTTTGTTTGGAAACTATATCGGAGATAGATTTCAGGGACATTTATACGCATCAACGGGGACTATTAAGCACTTTGAGAACGGGGGAATTACGGATGAAACTTTTATTACCAAGCCTGACTCGATAGGACAATCTTTTTCATCGAATGATATTCCGGTGAAGTTTACCAAGACGTGGAACAAGCTTGCTACGAAGCAGGTATTTATGTCGGGAAAATATGACTTTGGATTTTATACAAGAGAGCAGATAAATGACTCAGTGAGTGTCAGAAACTTTGTGCCTTTTGCAAGTGCATCGCTGACGTCGCATGTAAAATCGCAGGACAGACGTTTCTTGTCGCACGATACTGCAAACGTAACTGTAGAGGGTGTTACGATGCAGCGCATCGACCAGTTTTATGACCGAATATATTACAACAAGGCGGTGGATGACAGTACAACTTTTATGTCTGTCAAAAACACATTTGCGCTATCGCTTCGTGAAGGGTTTAAGCCGTGGGTGAAGTTTGGACTAACGGGTTATATCAATCATGAACTTCGCCGATATACGATGCTTGACCTGGATGGGAATGAGCTGATAAGAGGCAAACATACCGAGAATGCGGTGCATCTGGGTGGTGTGCTCAACAAGCAACAGGGTGAGTTTTTGAAGTTTGATGTGCAGGCAGATGTGGGGCTGCTGGGTGCCGACCTGGGTGAGCTGACGGTGAAGGGGGATGTGGAAACTGCATTCAATATTGCCGGCAAACAGACTACTTTGAGTGGACATGCTTATCTGAAGAATATAACGCCGGGGTATTTGCAAAACAATTATCATTCGAAATACTTTTGGTGGAACAAAGACTTTGGGGATACCCGAAGGGTGTTTGTGGGTGGGGAGTTGTATATTCCTTTTACCAGAACTACACTGAGTGCGGGGGTTGAAAACCTGCAAAACTATATATATTTTAATAGCGAGAAGCAGATTGCGCAACATAGCGACAATGTGCAGGTGCTGATGGCTAAAATTGATCAGCGCATAAGGCTGGGTGTGTTCAACTGGGACAATCAGGTGGTGTATCAAACCTCAAGTAATCAAAGTGTGATTCCCGTGCCTCAGCTTAGTGTCTATTCAAACTTATATCTGAAGGCACTAATAGTGAATGAGCTTACGCTGCAACTGGGTGTGGATGCACACTATCATACCAAATATATGTCTCCCGGCTATGAACCGGCGCTGTTGCAGTTTTACAACCAAAACGAGAAAGAGATTGGTAACTACCCGATCGCTACTGCCTATGCCAATATGCATCTGAAACAGACACGGTTCTTCGTGATGTTTTACAATATTGGTGCTAAATTTATACGTCCTTATGAATACTTCTCGCTGCCCAACTATCCCGTTAATCCGTTTATACTTAAGTTGGGGTTGTCGGTTGATCTAAATAATTGATTGGTATGTTCTTTCATCAAAGAACCAAGATCATACTTTTGTCTTGACACAAAAGTATGCAAAAGGTCAAGACTTAGGATACCTTTGCTGAAAAGCAACTTGTCTGGCTAAAGATGCAAAAACTCGCTTCGCTCGGACAGTTTGCATCTTCTACGCCATACTGTGTCGCTTTTCTTAACGCAAAGTTACCACTATGTCGATCAGCCGAGCGATTGGATGTGGGTAAGTTAAAAGCCAACAGCTAACAGCCATAGTGATAACTTAAACTTATGAATAAAATAACAAAACGACTTATTCTATATTTCGCCCTGCTAGCCATAGCCATATACCTGATGGTGACGCTATGGAGTGCAATACATCGTGAGCAGGGGCCGGTGTTGCCAAGGGATTATGATGAGATTGTGGCGAGTGGTATGCTGAATGTGGTCACTGACTACAATACGCTTGGCTACAGGGTGGCGGGTGATACGGTTGTAGGATTTCAGTATGAGTTGATTAAGGCAATAGAGCGGGATTGGGAGATTGATGTTAATCTGTTTTTGGAGAATAGCCTGGAGGAAAACCTTGAGGGTTTGCAGGTGGGACGTTACGATATTGTGGCGCGCAACATACCCGTGAACACGGAGCTGAAGGGTGAGTTTGGGTTTACACGTTTTTTGAATCGAAACAAACTGGTACTGGTGCAGCGGAAGTTGGAATATAACGACAGCATAGAGCCTGTGCGTTCGCAGCTTGACCTTGCAGGGAAGACTATATATGTGCATCAGGATTCGCCTGCCAAGCTGAGGATTGAGAATCTGGCGCACGAGATAGGTGATACGATATTTATTGAAGAGGATCCACTTTATGAAGCTCAGCAGCTGGTGATGATGGTTGCAGGAGGTGATATTGACTTCACTGTGTGTGGCATGCAGTTGGCAAAATCACTTGCTTCGAAGATAACCGAGATTGATATTGAAACGGATATCAGCTTTACTCAGCTGGAATCGTGGGCAGTAAGAAAGGAGTCACATGCACTTCTGGACAGCCTGAACAGCTGGTTTGAGGATTTTATGAAGTCACCTCAGTACAACAAAATATACGACAAATATTACGATTAGGCGAATGTTACGCAAGCATCGCACAATCATAAAACTACATTTATACGTCATTCAAATGCTATTCAAACGGTGTTTAAACATTGTTTAAACGGTGTTTACCGTTCGGGGGGGGAATAATGCCATCCGGGCTAGAATAATGTCGCCCCCTTCGGGGCTTGCATGTGCTTCGATAACGTTGATACAATAATATCACCCTATGGGGCTTGCATATTCTTCGATAACACAGGTAGAAGAATATCACCCGGGCTAAAATAATGTCGCCCCTTTGGGGCTTATGCATTATTAATTGTTAATTATTAATTAAACGGTCCCTCTTAATAACTTAACTATCTCTTAATGTTTTAATCTTGTTTTCGAGTCAAATGCATTTTCCATTTTCAACTTTCAATTTTCAATTTAATCAACCCACATCAAATCACTCGCAATTCCATCCGTCATAAACTGTCCTTTTCGTGCAACCATCAGATGATTATCTTCTATAAATACAAAACCACTGTCGAGATGCTTCTTCACGTTCTGCATAAAATAATCGTAATATTTAGCATCAAATTTCTTGCGAAGCGCTGTCATATCAACCCCCCATTTGGTTCTGATCCCTGTCAGAACGTGCTCGTTATACTTCTCTGATTCGGTGAGTGTTTCGAACTCAAAATCCCGTTCATTTCGCAGAAGTGAAGCTATGTATCGCTCAAGCGAAGCTACGTTCCACGAGCGTCTGTCGCCATCGTAGGAGTGCGCAGAGGGACCAAGGCCCAGGTATTTCTTGTTTTGCCAATAAGATGTATTGTGGCGTGAATAAAGTTTGTCTTTGGCAAAGTTGGATGTTTCGTACTGTTCAAAGCCGTGAAGGGCAAGGGTCTCAATAAGTGTGTCGAACATTTCGAGGCTCAGCTCGTCTTCCACAGGCTTCACCCTACCCCGCTGTAACAAAGTGTATAGCTTTGTTTCACGTTCATAGATAAGATGATATGCCGAAACGTGCTGAACATCTAATTGCATTGCCAATTGCAGATTTTGTTTCCAAAGTTCCATCGTTTGTTTCGGAAGACCGTACATAAGGTCGATGCTGATATTATCGAAGCCTGCCTGCTGAACGGCATGCACGGCATCAATTGCCTGTTGACCTTTGTGGCGGCGACTCAGGAAGCGCAGTTCATCATCGTCAAAACTTTGTATGCCGATGCTAAATCTATTTATGGGTGTAGCGGCAAGCATATTTATATATTCGTCTGTGAGGTCGTCTGGGTTGGCTTCAATTGTGATTTCGGCATCGGGCGCAATGGTGTAGTGCTCGTAAAGTGTGTCGAACAGCCTGGCCATATACTCTTTGTGCAATCGTGAGGGAGTGCCCCCGCCCAGATAGATGGTGTTAATAACCTCGTCGCCCATCTCATGCTTTCGCATCTCGGCTTCGCGGCACAATGCTTCGGTAAACTGGTCAATGTTTGTTTCGTCGGTCTCTTTATAGTAATCGCAATAGATGCAGCGCACCTTGCAGTAGGGAATATGTAGATAAATACCTGCCATTTGTGATTTTATAATTGTAGTAAATTGTAGTAGGGATGAATGGTTGCAAATTTAATTAATATCCTGCAAATCCGCCTTATTAAACGGCGGTATTGTCTGTTTTGTTCCCACTTAGCACAAAAAAGAGATTAAGACTGCCTGCCTACGGTTCATTTTTTTATCTTTGCAGAGTATAAGTAATTTAATCAAAAGATATGTCTCACTATTGCCCCCTTTGTGGAAACGAAAAAGATAAAGATACTTTGTTTTGCAATGATTGCAGAAATAAAGTAGAGAAGGAGTATGAGGTTGATGTGCCGGAAAAATTTGAAGCGGGAAGGGAAGAAGTGGAGGTTGTAGAAGA
>CAYFUQ010000033.1:9095-15298 GCA_964346415.1 uncultured Proteiniphilum sp. | reverse complement strand
TTGATGTGCCGGAAAAATTTGAAGCGGGAAGGGAAGAAGTGGAGGTTGTAGAAGAAAAGGTTGCAGAAAAGTTTTTCGAAACGAAAGAGGAAACGAAAGTAACAGAAGCAAAAACTGATACAGAGGTATCTGAGGTGGATAAAGATGCAGTAATTGCAGACTCTAAAGCCGGCAGGAAGGCGATAAAAAAGCTGATCAGGGCAGCTGTGCTGATATTTGCTGCTGTAGCGACGTTAATCGGCTTCTATTATTTCGGGAGTAATGTCAGGAAGAATAATCTTGACAAGTTGCGATGGGATGCTGCGCAGAAGGAGAATACCGTTGCGGGTTATATTGGTTATATGGTTGAGTTTCCGAAAGGGAAACATTACGATATGGCTGAGCAGCAAGTTATGCAACTAAAGAATATTGAGACAGGCAAATGGCATCAGTTGCAAATATCGGATAACAGTGCTGAGTTGCGTGACTTTTTGCGTGTAAATCCGACTATTGCTTTCAAGCCTTTGATACAAAAACGTCTGGATTCGCTGGAGTGGATATCAGCACTTAATGACAATAGTGCAGAGAGCTACGCACGATATCGTGAAATGGTGAATAGGGGTGACTTTTCGGGAGATTATATACATGATGCTGAGAAACGTCACAATCTGTTGCGACAGACCTACCCCGTGGTTCAGGCAGAGATGGACAGTCTGAAACAGCTGAGCGACCGTTTCTTCACAGCCCTTTCGTCGCTGGATGCGGATAAGATGGGAGAGATATTGGCACCGCGTGTATTTGAGTTTTTCGGTCCTGGTGGCACCAAAGAAAAAATAGTTGGAGAGTTGCTGATTTCGGGATCGAAAACGCAATCTCCAACTATTTCATTTATTCCAGATTTGAGCGGAATGACTTATGAGAAAACCCGGATTGAACATTACAAAGTAAATTTGCCTGTTCAGAAATCGTTTGTAAACGATAATGGGATTCGCGAAACGTTGACGGGCTATATTGTCAGCATGGAAGTTGACAGGAATTTTCACCTGATCACCGTTTCTGAGAATGAGCCTCGCCGCCGTTAGGTGTTATTCCCAGCTTAGTACTACCTTACCGCACTGTCCGCTCTCCATGATTTCAAATCCTTTTTGGAAATCATCGATTGGTAATCTATGTGTGATTATTGGGCTTAAGTCGATACCGGAAATGAGCATTTGCTCCATCTGATACCATGTTTCCCACATTTCACGTCCGTAAATACCTTTTAATGTAAGCGACTTGAAGATAATGTCGTGCCAGTTTACTTTGGTGCTGTTTGGCAGAATGCCCAGCAGTGAAATCTTGGAGCCGTTGTACATATTTTTGATCATATCGTTGAAAGCGTGTGGCGAGCCTGACATCTCGAGACCAACGTCGAACCCTACCATACCCAGTTTTTCGATTGCATCTTCGATAGTTTCTCCTTTAGAAGGATTGACGGTGAGTGTTGCACCCATTTTTTTGGCAATGTTAAGACGGTAGTCGCTGAGGTCGGTAACCACAATGTGTCGCGCTCCGGCAAATTTGGCGATAGCTGTAGCCATACTTCCAATAAGCCCTGCACCGGTGATGAGCACATCTTCGGCAATCAATGGGAACGACAGTGCCGTGTGAGTTGCATTTCCAAACGGGTCCATTATTGAAGCGATTTCATCTGGGATGCGCGGGTCAAGCTTAACAACATTCTCAGCAGGCAGACGCATATATTCTGCAAATGCTCCATCGATGTTTACACCTATGCCGACGGTATTCTCGCATACGTGCAGTTTGCCGCGACGGCAGTTGCGGCAATGACCGCAGGTCAGGTGACCTTCGCCGGTTACCCGGTCGCCAACCTTCAGGTTTTTGACTCCGCTTCCCATGTCCACTATTTCTCCCACATATTCGTGACCGATTATCATGGGGGTCTTAATGGTGTTTTGCGACCATTCGTCCCACATATATATGTGTAGGTCGGTGCCGCAGATGGATGTTTTCTTCATTTTAATGAGGACGTCGTTCACTCCTATTTCAGGAATGGGTCTGTCTTCCATCCATACTCCCTTTTCGGGGCGTTGTTTTACTAATGCTTTCATTTAAGTTAAAACATTAAAGGATTATTTATTTAGTGAATATCTAATTGAAACATTAAGAATATATTAAGTTATCAAGCTACATTAAGGTGTTATACTAACCTTTGGGTAATGCATTAAAATACTCATTAACGAAAGGCTTTGATGATTTAGAAAGATTTGTTGAAAAGAAGTTTATCAGTAAGCCCTGTGGCTTCTCTAATAATCTCATATAGGTTAGCAACTGAGCCTCATACACAGGATGCATGGTTTCAACTGCTTTTAACTCAACAATAACTGTATCATTAACCAATAAGTCGAGTCGCAACTCTGTGTCAATAACAAGAGTATCATAATGTACTGGTACTAACAACTGACTTTCAACATGGTATCCGTTAGAAACTAGTTCATGCTTGAGACACCTCTCATATACACTTTTTAAAAGTCCCGGACCTAAAGCTTTGTGAACTTTAATCGCAAATCCCATAATTTCATATGACAGTTGCGTCACTTCCTTCTTAGTCATAGTATAAAACACAAATTTGAAACATCAAAGTATATATCTTACTGACCTAAATCTCTTAATGTTCTTAATGGTTTATTTTATATTACTTCAAGTTTTTTCCCTACCTTAATAAACGCCGCGATAGCTTTGTCGAGGTGTTCACGAGTGTGAGCCGCAGAAATCTGAACACGGATGCGTGCTTCGTCTCTGGGTACAACGGGGAATGAGAAGCCGATAACGTAGATGCCCTCTTCCAGGAGTTCGGCAGCAAATTCCTGCGACAGCTTGGCATCATAGAGCATAACGGCGCAGATGGCCGACTCTGTGGGTTTAATATCGAAGTTGGCTTCTTTCATTTTAGCCAGAAAGTAGTCAACGTTTTCGTGAAGCTGGTCTTGCAGAGTGTTTTCGGTTTCCAGCATTTCAAAGGCCTTAACTCCGGCTGCAGCAACCAGTGGGGGGATAGAGTTGGAGAAGAGATAGGGACGTGAGCGCTGACGCAACATGTCTATAATCTCTTTGCGGCCGGTGGTGAATCCACCAATGGCACCACCAAAGGCTTTGCCTAATGTACCTGTGTAGATGTCAATTTTTCCGAAGCAGTCGAACAGCTCTGAAACGCCGCGACCTGTTTTGCCCACAACACCTGCGGAGTGGCTTTCGTCAACTGCAAGCAGTGCATCGTACTTCTCAGCCAATGCAACAATTTTGTCCATTGGCGCCACATTTCCGTCCATTGAGAAAACACCATCAGTGATAATGATACGGAAGCGTTGCTCCTGTGCTTCGATCAGGCACTTCTCCAGTTCTTCCATATCGGCGTTGGCGTAGCGATAGCGTTTTGCTTTGGTCAGGCGTACACCATCAATGATGGATGCGTGGTTGAGCGAGTCGGAGATGATGGCATCTTCGTCGGTAAAGAATGGTTCAAACAGTCCGCCGTTGGCATCAAAGCATGATGCATAAAGGATAGTGTCTTCGGTTTTGAAGAAACGGCTGACAGCTTTCTCAAGCTCTTTGTGTGTGTCTTGCGTACCGCATATAAACCGAACTGATGACATGCCGTAGCCGCGCTCGTCAAGTGTTTGTTTGGCTGCCTCAATCAGTTTTGGGTGATTGGACAGGCCAAGATAGTTGTTGGCACAAAAGTTTAAAACTTCCTGTCCCGACTGCACTTTGATTTCTACTTTTTGTGGGGTTACAATGATTCTTTCATCTTTGTAAAGACCTGCTTCTTCAATGGCTTTTAATTCATTTTGCAGGTGCTCTTTAATTTTTCCGTACATGGTTAATATATTTTGATTAGTTATTCTTTAACAAGTTGATTATAAGTTGGTTTTCAAAAAAGAAGAGAAGGTAAATACGCCATTTCATTTGATGCAAAGTTAATCAAATTGTTTCAGAGTTTAAAGAAATTTCAGGCACAAGTATTTATAACAAATAAGCAAATCTGCACATTTAACATCAAATGCAGAGATTCCACCTGTTTGATAATAAAATACTTTAATAATTGACTGCGACTACAATTAAAGCAGATAATAAGAATCTACTCTTCGCCAAGTAGTGAATTTGGGATTTGTTTTTTGGATTGAACACCCAGTTCTTTGAGCTTTTGGGTTTGCAGTACCAGGTTGTCGTTACCGGTGGATAGTTGCCTGTAGGCGCTATCATACGATTTTTGTGCCTGCTCGAGATTGCGTCCCAGCCTGTCAAGGTTTTCGATAAAGCCCACAAACTTGTCGTAAAGCTTTGCTCCGCGTTCGGCAATCTGTAGTGCGTTTTGGTTTTGATATTCACGCTTCCAAAGGTCGGCAATCAGCTTGAGGGCAGCGATAAGGTTGGTGGGACTTATTAGCAATATCTTCTTGTCGTAGGCATACTGCCACAGTTCAGTATCTTGCTGCAATGCCAGCATGTATGCGGGCTCGTTGGGAACGAACATCATTGTGAAGTCGAGCGACTCGGTATAATCCTGATAGTTCTTTCTGCTAAGGTCGTCGATATGCTTCTTGATTGACAGCAGATGCTCGCCAAGAGCTATTTGCTGTGCAGCGGGGTCGGTTTCGTTTGTGTAGCGAAGGTAGGCAGTGAGTGAGACCTTGGAGTCAATTATAACCTTACGGTTATCAGGATACACCACAATAACATCGGGTTGCATCTTCTTGCCCAGATGGTTAACCAACGGTACTCCATCTTTGTTTCGCAGAAACTCCTGAATGAAATACTCTCTGTCGCGAGTCAGAC
Source organism: uncultured Proteiniphilum sp. (assembly GCA_964346415.1). Lineage (GTDB taxonomy): Bacteria > Bacteroidota > Bacteroidia > Bacteroidales > Dysgonomonadaceae > Petrimonas. The sequence continues at coordinate 10,483 of CAYFUQ010000033.1, read as the reverse complement.
CGGAGCGTTCGAGGATATTTTCGAGTATCATCTCACCCCAATCTCCCTGAGTTTTGGAGCTTCCTCTGAGTGCATTGGTAAGATTTATTGCCTCTTCGCTAATTTTTTGATTGAGTTGTGCAAGCTTTTTCACTTCCTCACCCAGATGAAAACGCTGTTTGGACTCGGCATCATAGACATCCTCCACCTTTTTGCGGAAGCTTTCTATGTTTTCGCCCAGAGGCTTTAGGATGTTGTCAAGGTTGTCTCTGTTGATTTTGGTAAACTTCTCACTCTTTTCATCAAGGATACGCGAGGCTATGTTTTCGAATTCGATATTGAATTGCCTGCGCAATTCAATCATTTCTTCCTTTTGATTGCTAAGTTTCTCATTTAGTGCTGCAATCTCTGCATCTTTAAGTGCCACTTCCCTTTTTCTTAATGCAATATCTTCATTCAGACTCTGCTCTGTATCCCTGTGGGCACTGTTTGTAGTTTTCAGTTCATAAAGAAGCTCCTGCATGTCGCCAAGTTTTTGGCGCACAAGCAGAAGCTCTGTATTTAATCTGTTGTTGCTTTCCTGCAGCTCATCAGCTTCTCTTTTTGGTACAGACCTGGATTTAGACCATAAAGTTGCAATAGTCCAGGCAATAATGCCACCAAAGAAGAAGGAGATAAACAGATAAGCTATATAGTTCATTTTATTGTTTAGAGTCTTTCAATATGTGTCCCATTTTGTTCTGTTTGGTTTCCATATAGAATTCGTTATACTTATTAGTCGGTATAACGATGGGAACATTCTCAACTACCTCCAGTCCGTATGACTCAAGTCCAACACGCTTGATAGGGTTATTAGTAAGCAGGCGCATTTTGCTCACGCCAAGGCTGCGAAGGATTTGTGCACCTACTCCATAATCACGCTCATCGGCTTTGTAGCCCAGATGCAGATTAGCTTCGACAGTGTCGAGTCCTTCTTCCTGAAGTTTATATGCAGACACTTTTGCCATAAGGCCTATGCCGCGCCCCTCCTGATTGAGATATACGATAACGCCCTGACCTTTTTCGTCAATCATCTTCATCGATTCGTGAAGCTGTTCGCCACATTCGCAACGCATTGAGCCGAAGATATCGCCGGTAACGCATGATGAGTGCACCCTTACCAAAATTGGCTCATCTTCTTTCCACTCGCCTTTGATAAGTGCAACGTGGTCGAGTCCGTTTGATTTCTGACGGAAAGGCACCATCTTGAACTCTCCGTATTGTGTTGGCAATGTTATTTGCTCGCCACGGTCAACTAGTGATTCTGTTCTTAATCTGTATCTTATAAGATCGGCTACAGAAATAATCTTTAGACCGAACTTCTTAGACATTTCCATCAGCTCGGGCAAACGAGCCATTGAGCCATCTTC
>CAYFUQ010000033.1:0-8995 GCA_964346415.1 uncultured Proteiniphilum sp. | reverse complement strand
AACGGAGTGGCATGAATGGAGGTGTTGTTTGCAACCATCATGGGTAATTCCAATTCTTCTGAGCGCTCAATAGTGATTGGTGTGCAGATAAGGCCTCGTGCATGAGTCTCCATGAAATTAACTTTCTCTGGAGTGATGCTTTCGGCGGCAATAATCAGATCACCTTCGTTCTCGCGATCTTCATCATCAACTACGATAACAAAGTTTCCATTTTTAATCTCTTCGATAGCTTCTTCTATCGTGTCTAACTTAAACTCTTTCATTTCGTATCTATTAAACAGCTTTTTTATTTTGAAGAGCTGACAGCATTTCGTCAAGCTCCACATTTAATTCTATTATTTTCTCCAGGTCTTTGTTTATTCGCCTTTCGAAGGGTATTGATATTAACTTTATTGCTATTCCCACAGGGAAGAGATAATAAAGAATCATATCAAATTTAGAACCGGCTCTCAGCGGTCTTACATATTTGATTAGCACAGGAAATTCTTTGGCTAACTCAATTATACTTGGATTTCTGGAGTTGGAGAGCTGATTCAGTATATCCTCAAGTTCCGATTTTATCAAACTCAGGCTTGTGTCGTACTGAGAGTCAGTCCAGTATGTTTTATACCTTAATATCTTATAGTTGTCCAAATGACTTTTGGTCATTTCGCTTAAATTGCGTGCCTGCAGGATTATTGAATCGTTTACCGGCTCTTCTATCACCACATCTTTAATGGTATAATTTCGTCTTTCGCGAATAAAGAACAGCTTTTTGAAGAAACCTGTGTAAGTGTCGGTGCTCATAATCACCGAGTCAGTCATGGCCTTGTAGGTCAGGAACACTCCCAGCGGCAACAGTATCATTGAGCTAAACCACATCCCTACCCAGTGAATCCAAACTCCGTCGCGTGCCATTTTCAATCCCACCGTGTTGAGTATATAGTATATAATGAACAGAATAACCGAGATTACGAAAGGCATTCCCAGTCCTCCTTTTCTAACGATGGAGCCTAACGGTGCACCGATAAAGAAGAAGATAAGACAGGCAAATGCAACTGTAAAGGTGGTGTGCCATTCAATCCATTGACGGTTTATGTTTCGCTGAGTGTTTGTTTTGTTCATCGAGCGAAAATAATAATCGTTGAAATTATTATCAGCTTTGGTGTAGGCAGACTGAATTATATTCGTTTGTATCTGTCGCTCTTTCGAGTTGAAAATAGAGTCCATATTTACACCCGCAGAGGTGGGACCTGCCACATAAACCAAAGAATCTTTCTTATCCTTGGGGTAATTGTTCCTAAAGTTAAGATAGGTATGCTGCTTCATTACCTTTCTGTCAGATATATTGAGGCTGTCAACTACCTTTTCGAGAGAGTCTATAGAAGCCTTTAGCTGTGTAATGTTTTTTGAAACATAGTTGCTGGACTCATTCTCCTTCAATACATCAGCATCCATTCTGTTGAAGTTGTCATCGTAGGGGATGGTGAGTGTCTTTGTCTTGAAACTCTCGCGGGCATAGGGTATGAAGTCGCCGGAACTCTGACGCCGGTCGTTGCCTTCGGTGAAATTATGGAATTGCTGACCGCTATAGAGCGAAAACAAGAGTGACAGTTTATCTTCGGACATGCTCATTTTAGCTGAGTCGCTGACGATAACAACCATATTCTTAAACCCGCTTGACAGGTCGTAGATGGATACATCATATAGCATTCCGGTTTCTCTGTTTTTCTTTTCCACATACAGGTTGTAGCCGTCTATCTCTTTGTAGAAGACCCCTTCGGGAATTTCCACCTCAGGCGATTTTTGCCGTATTGATATCAGGAGAGAATAGAACTTAGGCTGGATTTTGGTCATTGCATTGTTTTGGAAAAAAAATGCTCCAATGCTGATTATCACGACTAATACTATGAGCGGAAACATTGCTTTGAGCAGTGAGATACCTGCCGACTTGATAGCCAGAAGCTCAAGACTTTCGCCCAGCTTGCCAAACATCATAATGGATGCCAGCAAAATGGAAAGCGGGAGTGCCATAGGAATTAATTGCAATGCGGCATAGAGAAACATCTCGCCGATCACACTAATATCCAATCCCTTACCAATCATATCCTCCACGTATTTCCATAAGAATTGCATCAATACCAGAAACAGGCATATCGCAAACGTCATGATAAACAGGGGGACGAATGTTTTAAGTAAAAAGGCGTATAGTTTTTTTATGTGGAGATTTCTGCTCATCTTTTGTTAAAAAGTTTCTACTTTTTAATTCTGAGACAAAGATAATCAATTACCTTGTAGAAAAACATTTTAAGGTTTAAGAAATTGAAAAATAGAGGATGCAGAATAAGGTTTGTATAGTTTTTACAGAATAGTGTTTGAAATGATTATAAAACTCCGAGTTGTCTTTTCATTTCTTCAATCTGAGCTTCCCACAGAGCTATTGCATCTGCTTTTTCATCGGGTTCGGCAAAATCGGTTATTTGCAGGGCTATCTCTTTGGACAACTCAAGCTTGTGAAGTTGAAATTCAAAATATGAATCATCATCCTCATCATCAACCCAATGAAAACGAATGCTTTGCTGAGCTCTTACACTGATAACTTCTGCTTCACTATCCGACTTGCCCCAATAGAATGTAAATATTGTGTCATCTTCGTTTGCGGAAACGTCGTCGGCGAACCATTCTGCCAACCCTTCAATGCGGCTAATCATTCTCCACAAGCTGGCGAGTGTTGCGTTTCCCATCGTAAACTCGATATGAAACTTCTCTTTTAGCATAATTGTTCCATTAAATTTTGCACAATATACGATTTTATTTCCATACCGTGATTATAGTTCGTTCCTTTTATTAGATATTGAGGAAAAAAGAAACTATTCGTATAAAATTCTGAGAATGTTTGCTTTGCAAACAAGGGAATTAAAAAAGGAGAAAAGTGATATCACTTTTCTCCTTTAGATTATATCTAAGCTATGCTTATTAACCGATAGGCTTGTATTCCACAAAGGCTTCAATTGCCTCATAAGAAGCAAGTCCAAGCTTGTCGTACATATCTGCCGTAGCGCGGTTGCGCTCTTCAGAGCGTTGCCAGAACAAACGTTCGTCATCACCAAGGAAAGGTGCGCTTTCCATTTGTGATTGGTGACGCAAAATTGAGTTACGTTTTGAACGAAGCTCTTCGGGAGAAATAGGTACTGCCATTTCAATATGATCAATTTCCCACTCGGCCCAAGCTCCGCGATACATCCAAACGCGACAGTCGCTGTACCACTCTTCAGTTTTTAGCACATCTATTGCTGCGAGAATAGCATCTAGACACACTTTGTGTGTTCCGTGCGGGTCTGCAAGGTCACCGGCAACATATATCTGATGAGGCTTGATGCTTTCAATCAGGTCTTTTACAATTTCCACATCTTTGATGGAAATTGGGTCTTTCTTCACCTTACCGGTTTCATAGAAAGGCAGGTCTAGATAATGCACATTGGATGCCGGGATACCAACATAGCGAACTGCCGACATTGCCTCCTCGCGGCGAATTCTACCTTTAAGGTAACGCACCTCTGATGTGTCTATGTCATCTCCTGCTTTGTCTTTCATCAAAAACTTCAGGATTTCGTTTGTTTGCTCTTTTGCTTTTACGTTGTCAGCATCAAACTCTTTAAGGAAATGCTTGAATACAGATGCATAACGAATAACTTCCTCATCACCCACTGCGATGTTTCCTGATGTCTGATAAGCAACATGTACATCGTGACCCTGATTAACAAGGCGCTGGAATGTTCCTCCCATTGATATCACATCATCATCAGGGTGCGGGCTGAAAATGATTACCTTTTTGGGGTAAGGAGCTGCCCTCTCGGGACGGTTGGTATCATCTGCATTGGGTTTACCTCCCGGCCATCCGGTGATGGTGTGCTGCAGATCATTAAATATTTTAATATTTACATTGTAAGCCGAACCATAGAGAGCTACGAGTTCACTCAGTCCGTTTTCGTTATAGTCTTTGTTGGTAAGTTTTAGAATTGGTTTTTTAACCACATCGCACAACCACACAATAGCGCGGCGGATGAGTTTGTTGGTCCAGTCACAATTTGTAACCAACCAGGGTTTGCTTAGTCTTGTTAAAAAGTGAGCTGCGTCAAGGTCAACGTAAGCTTCTGCATCGGGATGAGTTTGCAAAACAGATGCAGGTACTGCTTCTGTAACGCCTCCCTCAATCATCTTTTCAATACTTTCTGCCTTTTGCTCGCCCCAGGCCATCAATGCTATCTTCTTGGCAGCCATCAGGTCAGCCATACCCATTGTGATAGCGCTAACCGGCACTTTTTCAAGTGTGTCGTAGCGTGAGGCAATGTCGCGTCTAGAATCACCGTCAAGTATTACAAGTCTTGTCTGAGAATGCAGGTTAGAACCCGGCATGTTGAAAGAAATATTTCCTTTACTACCCAAGCCAAGCAACAAGTAATCCATGCCTCCGAAACTGTGTAGTGTTTGTTCAAACTCTTCACATTTGCTGGCTATTAAATCTTTTTCTATTGAAGGATCGATAGAGTGTACATTTTCCGGATCGACGTCAACATGATTTAGAAACATTTCCCGGATACTGTAAAGACTGGTCAAGCTTGGTTCCGGCACAGGATAAAACTCATAAATATTAAAAACGATTACGTTTTTAAAACTAACTCCTTCTTCCTTGTGTTGTCTTACCAACTCCTGAAAAACATAAATTGGCGATGAACCTCCGGGAACACCAATAACGAATGGTTTGTTTTCGGACTGACTCTTCTTAAGTTGTTTAACTAAGTCATTTGCAATTTCAATTGAAGCTGCTTCGGCTTGCTCAAAAATCGACAATGGCATTTTTTCGTAACGACTGAGATTGTACTCTTCGAAGTCGTTCTCGGGTTTGTAATACTTTTGAGGTATTCTCTCGAGATTAATGTAATTACTTAAATCTAAACGCATAGCATTACTTTTTAAAATATTTTCTTTTAAGCAACAAATATACAAAACTTTAAAAAGAACTGCAATCAAAACGAACTAGTTATTGCATAATAGTCGCTTTTTTATTATTGTCAATTCTTTTTACCACAATCGAATAGATATATAACGCTACAGCCGACACAACTCCAATACCAACAAACACATACCAGATGTAGTGTGCATTTTGTGTGGCTGCCGAATACGCAACAGTATCAACTACCCCTGCTTCGTTTGAAAACAAACGCGGGTCGGGACAATATTTTTCCAAAAGGAACCCCGAAATACCAAAAGCAAGCAGATATGAAAAGAAAGAGTGCAGGTGACTAAAGCCAAGATAAAGTCCTTCCTCACCCTTGGGTGCCTGAAGCGAGAAATATTCCAGATAACGAGGTGAAATGAAACATTCGGCCAGTGCCTGCATTGCAATTCCTACAATCATCATAAACGCAACGGGGTGCATTCCCAACACGTAGTCCGGGCCAATCTGATTTCCGAACGACATCACCAGCGCTGATAACGGAATTATAAACATCCCAATCATCATAGAGGTTAGAGCCTTGCGCTTTTTCATGAGTGATGTTATAAAGTTCACACTCATAAACACCACAAGTGGGTTAACGTTGGCGTACCATCCCGGAGTGGCTCCGTCGCCAATCAGGCGCAACACATATTTGGGCATAGTAGAATACATCTGACTCTGTATCATCCAGAATCCGCTCACAATAAGCATAAGTACAACAAGTCGGTAGTTGAGCATTACCTTGCCTAAGGACGACAACAGCTCTTTCATCTGTTTGCCCTGTCCTTCTGTGTGAGTAGATTTGTAGAAAAAGAATACCAGGATTAATGCAAGAAATGTCATTGAAGCCGAGAAGTAGTTGAGATAAACCAACCCAAGGTCGCCCATGCTTTTGCGAAGTGGATCAACCACCGTTTTACCCGTGAAAGCTCCAATGTTTACCATCATGTAAAAAATAGCATATCCGCGTGCACGATTTTCGCTTGTTGTCTCGCGCGCAATGGTTCCTGAGATAACAGCTTTGATAAATGCACCGCCAATTACTATAAATATTAGTATTGGCACTATTGACCACTGGTAGGGACTACCGATGAGACCGGAATAGGTGGTTGTCATTCCGTATGAGACTAGCCCTGCACTCTGCAGCATTGTAGGAATTACGCCTAGTCCTGCATATCCGATTGAGAGAAGAGCAAAGGCAAGAATAATTGCGCTTCTGAAGCCGATTTTATCTGCATAGGCTCCTGTGAATGTGGGGAGCAGATACAGCATTGCAGAATAGACTCCCGAAATCAGACCTGCCTGGATGTCGCTAAAACCCCAAACATTTGATAAATAAAGTGTGATTACAATAAAGACAGCATAAAATGCCAACCTTTCAAGAAGTTCCACGATGTTTGCAACCCAGAATTGTCTTGAAAATTTCATCATTTTTTTAATTGTTATTTTTAATTGTTTAAGTTTTCATATATGAATTCGCAAAGATAATTTCTTTTTACTCTAAATCAATAACGGTTATGCCGGCTCCGCCAAACTGCACATGTTCATCTTTGTATGAGGTCACACCATTCACTGTGCGCAGGTAGTCGCGAATAATTTGTCGGAGTGCTCCGGTGCCCGTGCCATGCAGCACTCTCACTCTCGAGAGGCCCAGCTGAATGGCATCATCCACAAAATATACCACCGCCTGCAGTGCTTCGTCGCCCCTCATGCCGCGTACATCAATATCTTGTTTAAAATTTAATTTCTTCTCATGCATCAGGTCGCGGGTCATTGCGTTTTGCACCTTCACCTCGCTTCTGACGTCTTTGCGTGTGGCACGCTCCAGGATTTCCAGCGGAACGGTAGTTTTAATCACACCAAATCCCACCGTTGCTTTTTGGTTTTGAATTTCCAGCACCTCGCCAATGGCTGTCTGCCCTTTCAACTTTACTGAATCGCCCACCTGAGGAGTATATTTTTGCTCCGCCTGCGGCTTTGCTTCACGTTGTTTCCTTTTCTTGGCTTTCGGAGCTTGCTTTTTATCAGGTTTTGCAACCTCATCTCTAAACTCCTGCAGAGTTTGCCGGGCAAGCCTGGTTTTTTCCTTATCCGCCTGAGTCTCCCTGATAGTTCGTATAGTGCCCTCTATCTTAGCATTGCTCTCGGCGAGCAGTTGCTCGGCCTGCTTCTTCGCTTCGGATATGATGTCTTTTTTCTGCTTGTTAATCTCATCCATATCCGACTCATACTTAGAGACTATGCCCTCAAGTCGTTTACGCTCACGGCGAATTTCGTCTCTTTTTCGCTCCCAGTATCGCTTGTCTCGCGTTATATCCTGCAGATATTTATCCATATTGATATAATCGCTTCCCACAATCTCTGATGCCTGCGCAATTACATCTTCGGGCAGGCCTATCTTGCGAGCAATCTCTACAGCAAATGAGCTGCCGGGATTGCCGATAGAGAGCTGAAACAGAGGCTTCATCTGATGGCGGTCGTAGAGCATGGCGCCATTGACCACGCCTTTATTCTCGTTGGCAAAATGTTTCAGATTCTGGTAGTGCGTGGTGATTACGCCAAATGATTTTCGGCGGTTGAATCGATCCAGCAATGACTCTGCAATGGCTGCCCCAATCTGAGGCTCGGTGCCGCTTCCAAACTCGTCTATAAGCAGAAGCGAATGCTCGTTGCAATGTCGCACAAAGTGCTTCATGTTTTGCAGATGCGAGCTGTAGGTAGAGAGATCGTTCTCGATTGACTGCTCATCACCGATATCTATAAATATGTCTTTGAATATCCCAACCGTTGAGTTATCCCTGAGCGGAACAAGCAATCCACACTGCACCATATATTGCAGAAGACCAACGGTTTTCAGACAAACCGACTTACCGCCGGCGTTGGGACCTGAGATAACCAATATTCTGTTTTCACCCTCAAGAGTAATATCCAGCGGCACCACCTTTCGGTTTTGCTTTTGCAATGCCAGGAAGAGCAGCGGATGCACAGCGTGCACCCAGTCTATGATTAGTTTGTTCTCAAAAGTGGGGCGAATACCATTTATCTCAATACCAAACTTGGCTTTGGCCCGCACAAAGTCTATCGTTGCCAGATAAATGTATGACTCAAGCAAATCGGGAACGTATGGACGGATAAAGTCAGTGAACTCGATAAGTATCTTTATTATCTCGCGACGCTCGTCGTTCTCAAGCTCTCTGATTCGGTTGTTTGCCTCCACCACTTCCGACGGTTCTATATAAACGGTTCGGCCCGAAGCCGACTCGTCGTGCACAATGCCCTTTATCTTTCGCTTGTAAGACGGATTGACGGGGATAACCAGCCTGCCGTCGCGCATACTGGGCGCAACATCCTTGTCCACAATACCCTCTGCCTGCGCTTTTCTGAGAATGGAGTTCATTATCTTCGATATTCCGCTCATGGCAGATGTCATCTCGCGACGTATGGATGCAAGTTGGCTCGAGGCATTGTCTCTTATTTGTCCAAACTCATCAATGATTTGCTCTATCTTCCGGCTTATATCCCTCGACACAAATATGTCCTGCGAAAGAGCCGCAAGGTGCGTATATTGTTTTGCCTTTTCCTCATCGGCAAAGAAACTCACAATTGCATTTATGGTTTTGAGGGACTTATTGAGATCCGAAAGCACATTTTGCTCAATCCAGGAGCCAATAACTTTCAGTCGCTTGAGTGCATCACGTATGTCATAAAAATGATTCGACGGAAAGGCATCCTCTTCGTTCAGTATTCTGACAAACTCGTCGGTTTGATACAGCAGAGTGTGCACCTCATCATAATCGTCCGAAAACTGCATCTCGTCCACTTTCTCTTTTCCAAGAGGGCTGAGACATCGCTGCTTGAGCAGATTTCGGATCTTATTAAATTCTATTTTTTGTTCAAATATTTCGGGATATATCACAATCGTTTTTTGCTTAAAGTGCAAAAATAGTCCATTTAGACGTAACGATGAAAGATAGGAGTATAATTTTGAGGCGACATAAGATTCCACGACGATTATGC
>CAYFUQ010000032.1:0-24768 GCA_964346415.1 uncultured Proteiniphilum sp. | reverse complement strand
ACCTTTCCTGCAAAATCAGATAAAATATCATTCTCCATCTTCATCGCTTCAAGGATTAGCAAGTTTGCACCCTTGGCAACAGAGTCACCCTTTTTCACATTAAGGCTTAGGATTGTGCCGGGCATTGGGCTTTCAATAATGTAGCCGTTGGGTTCTTCTTCGCCGTTTGTTGATGCCTCATCGGCCTTTAGTTCCGATTTGACTTCTGTTTTTTGTGACGCAAACTCAGATTCGCGTTTTTTCTTTAAGAAGTTGGTCGCAACAGCGGGAAACAGTTCCAGAAGCAGTTCTTCTTGCTCATCTACTGCAAGAGCTACGTTGCCAAATTCCTCAAGTGTAGGATTTTCCTGACGCTGATATTTACTAACATCGTAGGGAGTTTCTTGTGGAGAGCCGGTTATCATCTCTCTAAAGGCGGGGTCTACCGCAACGGGCGTTTTGCCATATTCACCTTTCACCAAAGCGATAAACTGATTAGATGCATTTGCATATTTTTCTCTGCCATTCTTTTCGTTGAGTGCAGAACTTACAGCCTGAACTCCTACAATCTGACTGGTGGGTGTAACCAACGGAGGCAAACCTGAGTCTAATCTCACACTTGGTATCAGCTTCATTGCCTCGTCTAAAATGTCCAGCGAATTATATTGCTTTAGCTGAGCTACCATATTTGTGTACATTCCTCCGGGAATCTCTGCATTCTTAACTCTTTCGTCCGGTTTCGGAAAATTGAAATGTGACTCAATTGCCTGACAGGCTTCCAGTAATGCAGCTTCGTTATTGTTATTGGCGGCAACAACTGCTTCGTCAAACAATTTATCGATATGTGCCGGCAATTTATCAGTAACAGGATTGAATGGATTTGGGAATTGTTTTACTGCATCAAAAGCATCAAGCTCTTTACGAATGTCGAACAGTTCTTCATTAATTTTGGCCACAACTTCCATATTTACATCCAGCTCAATGCCTAGCTTCTGACAGAAGATATAAACCAGTTCTATAGCTGGAGCAGCAGGACCACCTGCAAAGTTCCAGATAACGGTATCTACAATGTCTGCACCATTTACTATTGCTGCAAAAACAGAGGCAAGTCCGTAGCCGGGGGTACAGTGGGTGTGGAAATCAACAAGCACGTTTTTGTCTAGCTCTTTCTTCAATCTTGAAACAATGCTTGACACACGAGATGGCGGAATGAGTCCGCTCATATCTTTTATGGTAATGATGTCTGCTCCCAGTGCAGCCATCTCTTTTGCTTTATTGATAAAGTAGTCGTCTGTAAACACAGGCTTGAAGGCTGGTGCAGCCGGTGCTTCTTCTTTCTTGGAAAACAGAGAGCTGAAGAAGCCTTTCTTCTTGGGTGCAGGCTCTGTCACTGCTCCGTTGAACTTGGGATCGATAGTGTAACAAACTGCGCAATCGGCAATTCCCCCATATTTCTTAATATACTTTACGCTGGATTTAATGTTGTCAACATCATTCAGGGCGTCAAATATCCGCATTATGTCCAGTCCGTTGGCTACAGCGTTTTTGAAGAATCCATCGATGATTTCATCAGGATATGGAGCATAACCATACAGGTTTCTGCCTCGCGAAAGTGCTGTCAGTTTGGATGCACCTTCAACTTTATCACTTATAATCTTTAGTCTGTCCCATGGGTTTTCGCCAAGGTACCTCATTACGGAGTCGGGCACTGCTCCACCCCACACTTCCATTGCATAAAAGTTGGCATCTTTGTAGTAAGGCAACACTTTGTCAACTTGTGATTGATTCATTCTGGTAGCAAATGCCGATTGCTGTCCATCTCTAAGTGTCAGGTCTCTAATTAATAGCTTACGTTTCATAACTTTTTACGGTTTTAGATTATTATATTCTCACAATTTTCGCACTTATTCTTTCAGTTCAACACCACTTATAATTCTCTAAGATTCAGCAAATTGAAGAATTATTTTGTCTAACAAAGTAAGTAATTATTTTTCAATTGAGAGCTACAAATTAAAGAAATATTTCTCTAATTTATCGGCAATAATCAACACACATATTTTCAACGCACACTACACGATGATTAGATAAAAACAATTACACATTTCAAACTTGAAAACATACAACATAAGATTACATTGAGAGATTACATTTTTGTAGGGTATCAATGTAATCCTACTTTAAGAGTTTACAAACTTGCAGGAACTCAATGTAAAACTACACTGCAACATTACAAAACTAAAATGTGTCAATGTAGAATGACTCTAAGACATTACAAAATTGAAATATGTCAATGTCAAACAACATTGAGAGGTAACAAATTTGTAATATGCGAATATACAATGACATTTTAAGCTTTATATACTCAAAAACAGATGCTAAAGCAGCTCGTGAAAGAGTTCAAAAGCTATTTACATGAATATATACTCATATATTTGTCTAAATAAATAAATTGATATACTTTTGTACTCGCAAATTGAATAAGACAACTATAAAACTAGATAACAAGATATGAAAAAAATTCTCATCGTAGGTGGAGTAGCAGCAGGAGCAACGGCAGCAGCCAAGGTGCGCAGACTCTCTCCCACCGCTGAAATCACCCTGTTTGAAGCAGGACCTGACATTTCGTTTGCCAACTGTGGCTTGCCTTATTATATAGGTGGAGACATCAAAAGCCGTTCGAAACTGATTCTACAAAGTCCCGAAAGCTTTGATGAGCAGTATCAGGTGGATGTGCATATCAATACTCGTGTGACGCAACTGGACCGCGAAGGAAAACGTGTGAAGGCTATGAATGTGCGCACAGGCGAAATTCACTGGCATGAGTATGACAAACTGATTCTGGCGCAGGGCGGCAGACCCATCAAACCAAAAATTGAGGGTATAGACCACAGTCACGTGTTCACGCTTTGGACGCTGGGTGATATGGACTACATAAAGATGCACATCGACGATAAGGAGCCGAAAGAGGCAGTAGTTGTGGGCGGCGGATTTATCGGCCTTGAAATGGTGGAAGCGCTGGTGCACAGAGGAATCAAGGTTCATCTGGTGGAAATGATGCCTCACGCCATGGCGGTGATGGATGCTGAAATTGCGGGCTTCATTGAGCAGGAGATGATTTCGTATGGCGTTGAGATTCATACAGGCAAAGCCGTGACAGGCATTCGCTCGAAGACAGTGAGTCTAAACGACGGCTCGGAGCTGAATGCCGACATGGTTATCATGTCGATTGGCGTGCGCCCTACTCTGCAGTTGGCAATGGATGCCGGTCTGGAGATTGGTGAGTCGGGCGGCTTGCTGGTTGACAAGTATTTGCAAACTTCTGATAAGGATATATATGCAGCAGGCGATATGGTGGAAATTGACCACCGCGTGTCGGGCAAGAAAGTGAGAATTCCGCTTGCAGGTCCTGCCAACCGTCAGGGTCGTATTGCTGCCGAAAATGCGTTAGGTGGCGAGCATCCATATATTGGTGCAATGGGAACTTCAATTTTGCGTGTGTTTGAGGCTGTGGCAGGCATCACAGGCTTATCGCTCAAGCAGGCTCGCTCACTGGGAATACCTGCAGATGCTGTTGTGGTTCACAAAGAACACCACACCAGCTATTACCCGGGTTCGAAAGATGTGACTGTTAAGTTGGTTTACAACACCGAAACTGGTGAAGTGCTGGGTGGACAAACTGCGGGATATGCCGGTGCTGATCGTCGTCTGGATGTGGTGGCTACTGCCATTGCAGGCAAGATGAGCATTCACGACCTGGCTGATATCGACTTTGCTTACTCTCCCCCGCTGGGCACAGCAAACGACGCTGTTAACATGGCTGCATTTACGGCTGAGAACCGCAACAGTGGTTACAGTCCTGCGGTGACTGTTGCCGAGCTGGATGAGCTGGTTGCCAAAACCAACCCCGTTGTGATTGACGTTCGCGATATGTTTGCATTCGAGAAATCAAAAATTGAGGGTTCGTACAATATTCCTCTGGAGGTGTTGCCGGGCGAACTTAAAGATTTGCCAATCGACAAGAACTACATTGTATATGACGAGCATGGCAAAAAAGGACATCAGGCTTTGCGTATGCTGAAAGGTGCCGGTATCGAAAATGTTTGGAATATTTCGGGAGGTCATATATCTTTGCAGCGTCATGCTTATGCTGTTGGATTCGAAAACATCAAGGTGAGCCTGCTTCCGCTTGAAGAAAAAACAATCGGAGAGAAAAAGAAAGAGGAGGCACCAAAGAAAGAAGCTCCGGCTGCTAAGCAAAAAGATACAAGTTCACCACTGGTGGTTGACATACGCACACCAATGGAGTTCCTGGGCGGGGCTTATCCCGGTGCAATAAATGTTTGTCTTGATGATATTCATTCACGCATCGATGAGTTTGGCGACAAAGACAGGGACATCACTCTCTATTGCGCTTCGGGAGCTCGTTCTGCCTATGCGCAGCAGATACTCAGGGAGCTGGGTTACACCAACGTGAAGAATGGTGGCGGACTGATGCACATGATGATGAAAAGAAAATGAAAATAAGAAACATAAATATTTATACAGCACTGATTATTTCAGTGCTGTTTTTTGCTTCATGCAATCAGCAGAGCAAGCAACAGAAGGACAATGAGGGGTATGACGATATTGAGTTTACCACTCAGGCCGAGTCTGAAACGATGGAGATGTATATAAAGCTGATGTCTTCATTCAATCCCAACTGGGAGGTGGAGGAGCCTGCAGCGGAGGATTATCCTGCATACTTTGGCGGTGCTTTTATAAGCAATGACAACAAACTGGTGGTGTGCATTGTGGGCGACACGGTGCAGTATCGAAAGGAAGTGGAAGAGATTATCGAATCTAATGACTTTATGACTGAGTCGTGCGAGTACTCCTATCGTGAGATGATGGAGGTAATGGATAAGATTGATCACTTTTTGAGCGACGAAACTGTTTCACACGACCATCCGTTCATTATCAATTTTGCCGGTGCTATTGCCGATGTATTTGAGAATCGGGTTGTTATACGTATGACTAACGTGGATGACAATATTATAGAAGTTTTCAATAAAGATATTACAGATTCGCAAATTGTGAAATTTGAAGAGGGTGAGATGCCCGAAATGATGTAAAAACCGTTAATCAGTGACTATTTATCAACAATAACACTATATTTGTGTTATAAAAGTCACATCAAAAAGAATAATGAAGAAATTACTTGCCACATTTTTATTGCTTGTCATGGCTATGGTTGCAGCGCAACCGGTTGTAGCCCTGCACTATTGTGGCGGTGAATTTCAAACATTGCACCTCTATCAGATTGAAGATGAACATGTCTGCTGTCACAATATGGAAATGCTTCCCGTTGAACATCACACTGCATGCTGTGCCGTGACATCAGAGAGTGAAATCGATTTGACGAAGATCATTGATAAAGCCTATGAAGATGGATGCTGCAAGACTGAGATTACCGAGCTTAGCGCTGAGGTGTTTCAGAGCAGTCAGGAAATAAACTTTAGCCGGGTGTTGTTGCCGGCAACGGGCTTGTTGTTTCTATTTAAAATGGCAGAAACAGTTGAGCAACCGCTTTTCAACAACAATAACCTCAAAAACACTTTCCCGCCTGAAGGGCGGTTCCTTGCGGATGTAGAGAATCTGCTTTCTTACATCTGTATTCTCCGTATTTGATTTTTTATTGTAAAGACCGTTCGTATGTCGATGCGAAGGGGGCTAATTGTGTCAATATTTTATTGATGCAGTGTCTGACTACCTTATATTGACAATTATATTTTTACCGTTTTAACAATAAAATTTTGATTCAAATATGGTTAATAAGATCATACACTATTTTCTTAAAAACAGGTTGATAACAATTTTGCTGCTCATCACCATTGTGGTGTGGGGAGTATCTACAGCGCCGTTTCAGTGGAACAGTATGCTTCCGCGCGACCCGGTGCCTGTGGATGCCATACCCGACATTGGCGAAAATCAGCAGATAGTTGCAACCGAATGGATGGGACGCTCTCCAAAAGATATTCAGGAGCAGATTACCTATCCCCTTACCACATCGTTGCTGGGCATTCCGGGAGTGAAGACTATTCGCAGCTCGTCGATGTTTGGTATGTCGTTTATATATATCATCTTCGAAGACGATGTGGAGTTTTACTGGAGTCGCTCACGCATTCTGGAGAAACTCAACTCTTTGCCCTCGGGCACACTTCCTCAGGATGTGCAGCCCACTCTGGGACCGGATGCCACGGCATTGGGACAAATATTTTGGTACACACTGGAGGGGCGAAATCCCGAGACGGGTGAACCGACAGGTGGATGGGATCCTGACGAGCTGCGCTCCATTCAGGACTATCAGGTGAAATATTCCCTCGCTTCTGCCGAAGGTGTTTCTGAAGTGGGTTCGGTGGGCGGCCACGTGAAGGAATATCAGGTGGAGGTTGACCCAAATGCAATGCGTGCATTTAATGTTTCCATAATGGACATTATGGATGCCATTCAGAAAAGTAATCTGGATATTGGTGCAGAGACTATCGAAATAAATAAGGCTGAATATCTGGTGCGTGGACTGGGCTACATCAAAAGTATTTCCGATCTGGAAGAGGCAGTTGTGACGGTTCGCAATAATGTACCGGTGAAGATTAAGGATGTTGCCTTTGTGAATATTGGTCCTGCGCCGCGGCGCGGCGGTCTCGACAAAGAGGGTGTTGAGGCAGTGGGCGGTGTGGTGGTTGCCCGTCATGGTTCCAATCCGCTTCATGTGATTGACAATGTTAAAGCGAAGATTGTGGAACTTGAGGCGGGGATGCCACAGAAAACACTTTCGGACGGAACTGTTTCGAAGGTGACGGTGATACCGTTTTATGACCGTACGGGACTTATCAAAGAGACTATCGGCACACTGGAGGAGGCTCTGACTCTTGAGATTCTGATTTCTATTATTGTGGTGATAGTGATTGTGCTCAACCTGCGTGCATCGGTTATTATATCCAGCATATTGCCTGTTGGGGTGCTGATGACATTTATAATTATGCGCTTGCTGAAGATTGATGCCAATATTGTGGCACTGTCGGGTATTGCAATTGCCATCGGGCTGATGATTGATGTGGGGGTTGTGTTTGTTGAAAACATTATCCGACATCTGGAGATGGAGGAGAACAAACATATCAGGAGAGGTAAGGAACTTGTTTCACTTATATATAAAAGTTTGACTGAAGTGTCGGGAGCAGTGCTCACGGCAATGATGACAACGGTGATTAGTTTCCTGCCTGTGTTTATGATGGAGGCTCAGGAAGGCAAACTGTTTAAACCACTTGCTTACACAAAAACATTTGCACTGGTGTCGGCTTTCTTCCTCGGCATCGCTATTCTGCCCACGCTGGCTTACTATATTTTTTCGCTTAGGATAACCAAAAAGATGGTTAAGCAGGCAAGCAATATCGTTCTGATGATTGCGGGTGTGGTGCTAATTGTCATCACAGGCACGTGGGCTTATATTGGTCTATCGATCTTTGGCGTGAATAATTTCTTTAAGGACAAATGGCGCAAAGAGCAGACTGCTACTTTTGTGAATATTGGCATTGCTACCTTTATGGTTGTCTTTTTCCTCACCACGAAGTGGTTGCCGATAGGCACAAATGCGGGATTGCCTGTTAACTTCTTATTTGTTGCCATTGTCATTGCCATGATTCTTGCGGCGCTGTGGCTTATGGTGCTATATTATGAGAGAATTTTAAGGTGGAGTCTTGACAATCGTAAAATCTTTATATTGGTACCTCTTGCCACTATCATGTTCGGATTGGTTATCTGGTGGGGGTTCGACAAATCGTTTGGCTTTGTAGCAAATAGTTTCGAAGCGGTTGGATGGAAGTCATTCCGTCAAACAACATTCTGGGCAAGTGCCAGCGATAAGTTTCCCGGCACGGGACAGGAGTTTATGCCCAGTCTCGATGAGGGTTCGTTTCTGCTGATGCCTGTGACAATGCCTCATACAGGAGTTGAAGAAAACCTGAGGGTGATAGAGATGGTTGACAAACGTATCAGCAACATTCCCGAGGTGGAAATGACGGTGGGAAAATGGGGGCGTGTGAACTCGGCGCTTGACCCTGCCCCTACGCAGATGTTTGAAAACGTTATCAATTATCGTCCCGAATATATACTGGATGAAAACGGGCATCGAAGTAAGTTTAAGGTAAACGGAAAAGGTGAGTTTATCCTTAAGGATGGTTCTACATATAACTATAAGAAAGATGCATTCAGGCTGATACCGGCTGACAGTCTTATTGCTCACAAACGGGGTGACTATTTCCGTCAGTGGCGACCTGAGATAAAGAACACCGATGACATCTGGCAGGAGATTGTGAATGTGTCGCACCTGCCGGGATTAACTTCTGCTCCCAAATTGCAGCCTATCGAGGCTCGCCTGGTAATGCTTTCCACAGGGATGCGTGCACCTATGGGGGTGAAGGTATATGGTCCCGACCTGGAGTCAATTGAGATTGGGGGCAAGTTGATTGAATCGGCACTAAAAGATGTACCTTCTGTGTTACCTTCCACTGTCTTTTATGATCGTTCGGTGGGTGCTCCTTATGTGGAAATCAAACTGAACCGACAAAAGATGGCACGACACGGAATGACGGTTGCAGACCTGCAGGAGGTTATCAGTGTGGCTGTAGGCGGTATGCCGCTCACCACCACCGTTGAGGGGAGGGAGCGATATAATGTGCGCCTGCGCTATCCGCGTGAGCTTCGTGAGCATCCCGATGAGCTGGCAAGGCTGATTGTACCCACTGCCACGGGCGCACAAATTCCACTGAGTGAGGTGGCAGATATTGAATATACCAAAGGTGCACAGATGATTCAGAGTGAGAATACTTTCCTGGTTGGTTATGTGATCTTCGACAAGCAGGAGGGACAAGCTGAAGTGAATGTGGTGAAGGATGCCAACAAGGTGCTGAAAGAGAAAATCAGTTCGGGAGAGATTGAATTGCCGAAGGGAGTTTCGTATGCCTTTGCGGGCAACTATGAGCAGCAGGCTCATGCCACAAAGCGATTGCTAATTGTGATTCCAATCAGTTTGATTTTAATTTTACTGATACTCTTCTTCCAGTTTAAAACTGTGACTGCCTCGCTTATTCACTTCTCGGGAGTATTCGTGGCATTTGCAGGAGGGTTTATATTCCTGTGGTTGTATGGAGAACCCTGGTTCCTAAACTTCTCGATAGCGGGAGCAAATCTTCGGGATGTGTTCCAGATGAGCCCCATTAATCTGAGTATTGCCGTTTGGGTGGGCTTCATTGCTCTGTTTGGTATTGCCACCGACGACGGTGTTCTGATGGGAACCTATATTCACGACACATTTCTTGAGCGTGACCCTCAGACGAAGGAGGAGATCAGAGAGGCGGTGGTACATGCAGGACTAAAGCGTGTGCGGCCGGCAGTGATGACTACTGCCACTACTTTGATTGCGCTTCTGCCCGTGCTGACATCTACAGGTAAGGGCTCGGATATTATGATTCCGATGGCGATTCCCACATTTGGCGGAATGTTTATTCAGTCGATGACCATGTTTGTGGTACCTGTGATGCAGTGTATGTGGCGCGAGAGCGTTATTAAAAAAGAAGAAAGAAAAAAACTAAAGAAGGAAGGAGCATAATATGAACAGACTATTATACATTATATTATCATTGTTGTTTATGCCCTTTGGGTCGGAGCAACTTATGGCTCAGAGTGATTCACTCAGCCATTATCTTGAGGTAGCAGCCCAAAACAATCCGGGCATACGGGCGGCATATCAGAATTATCAGGCAAGCCTGCAACAGATTCCGCAGGCGGGTGCCCTACCCGACTTGCAGCTGGATATGGGGTTTTATGCTCAGCCGATGGATATTATTGACGGTAAGCAGGTGGCAGATTTCACTCTGATGCAGATGTTTCCATGGTTTGGTGCGCGCAAAGCTGCACGCAATGAAGCTGAACATATGTCGGATGTTGCTTTTGAGCAATACAGGGAGTCACTCGACAATCTCTATCTCGATGTTTACACTCAGTGGTATGAGCTGGCAAGCCTGAAGCAGAAGCTTAACAATCTGGATGAGCATCGGGGATTTCTGAAGCAGCTTGAAGAGTTGGCAATCAGACGGTTTTCCACTTCATCGGGAAATGATGGCGAAATGTCGTCAACACTGAGGGTCAGACTTGAAAGCGTGGAGCTTGACAATGAAGTTGAGAAAACAATTGCAGATATGGAATCGGGCAAGGCCAGGTTTAATGCTTTGCTCAATAGGAGCAGTGATGCCGTTATAGTTCTTCCCGACTCTGTGGAGGAACTGATGTTTGTGCTGGATGTGGCTTCCGCCATGGAGCAGATTAGTGCGCAGAGTCCGGCACTGAAGATGATAATGCAGGAACAAAATGCCTATAAGGCTAAAGCAGAATCGGACAAAAAAGCAAGCATGCCAATGATTGGCGTTGGGTTGCAATATTCGCTTATTAATAAAAGGAGTGGCGAAGTTCTGCCCGTCACATCTATGAACGGAATGGATATGTGGATGCCGATGGTGTCTGTGTCGCTGCCTATATGGCGTGGCAAATATAAGGCACAACAGAAGCAGAGTCAGTATTATCACGCTGCAAGCGCGGCGCGCTACAATGATACCTACAACAATCTGCAGGCTGAGCTGGTGCAATTAAAGCACAGGCTTGAGAATAGTCGTCGTACATTGGGATTGCTGGAGAAACAAAGTAATCTGGCGCTTACAACCTACAATCTGGTGGTGCGTGAGTTTGCCACGGGCAAAAGTACGCTCAACGATGTGATTGAAGTGCAGCGGCAGCTGCTGAGTTATCGCCTGCGACGCTCTGATGCAATTGCAGAATACAACACACAGGTTGCAGAAGCACAAAAACTAATTTCATTCAACGCTAACAATATTCAACAAAGATAAAGTTATGGACAACAATATAAAAGACAATAAATTTAAACAGATATTGGGCAATAAATACCTGAAGTATGGGGTTATTTTGCTTATAGGGCTGCTGCTGGGGAGACTTTTCTTTAGCGGACCGTCGGGCAGTCACGACCATCACGGACACGATCATGAGCTTGAGGCCGAAGGCCAGATATGGACTTGCTCGATGCATCCTCAAATCAGACAAGACAAGCCGGGTAAGTGTCCGCTGTGTGCCATGGATCTGACTCCTATGAGCACTTCTGCAGCGGATGACAATATTCATCCTGATGCTATACAGCTTTCGAAGGAGGCTGTTGCACTTGCAAATGTGCAGACAACTACCGTTAGCCGCCAAAGTCCTGTGAAGGAGATTTTGCTATACGGTACAATACAGCCCGACGAGAGATTGTCGCAATCGCAAACATCGCACGTTAGCGGGCGTATTGAGAGACTGCTTGTCAACTTCACAGGTGAGACTGTGAGGCAGGGACAAACCATTGCAGAGGTGTATTCTCCAGAATTGGTAAATGCGCAGCAGGAGCTGCTGCAGGCGAAGAAGATGGACGAAGTGCAGCCCGGACTTCTGGATGCTGCCAAAGAGAAGTTGCGAAACATGAAGATTAGTGATGAGCAGATTGAGTCATTTATTACTTCGGGCAACGTTAATCCGCTGGTGGAGATTAAGGCTAACACAAGCGGAATTGTAGTAGCCAAAAATGTGAGTCAGGGCGATTACATCAATCAGGGTAATGTATTGCTGAGTGTGGCCAATCTGTCGCAGGTATGGGCTTTGTTTGAGGCTTATGAATCAGACTTGCCATTTTTAAAAGTTGGTGACAATATTGACTTTACTCTTCAGGCGGTTCCCGGCAAAACATTTTCTGGCAAGATATCTTTTATCGATCCAATCCTTGATCGCAACAGCCGCACTTCAAAGGTGCGAATTGTGGTGCCAAACTCAAGCGGGCAGCTGAAACCGGAGATGTATGCTTCTGCCAAAATAAGTGCTTCGCTTAAACAATTCGCTAACGAAATTGTTATTCCAAAGTCTGCCGTGTTGTGGACGGGCAAGCGTTCTATCATTTATGTAAAGCAGCCCGACATAGAGTCATCTGCCTTTCTGCTGCGTGAAGTTGACCTTGGTCCTTCGCTCGGAGATTCGTACGTGGTTCTTTCCGGGATTAGCGAAGGTGAAGAGATTGTAACAAACGGTGTTTTCACTATTGATGCCACTGCTCAGCTTGAGGGCAAACAGAGCATGATGAACTCAGGCGATGATGAAATAACTTCGAGAGGTGAACACGCAATGTTGAGCGTGGGCGGAAGCTGCGATATGTGTAAAGACAGAATAGAGAAGACAGCCGGTGGTGTGATTGGAGTTTATTCGGCAGTGTACGATTTAAAGAATCAAGAATTACATCTGGATTTCAACCCCAACAGAACATCTGTTGAAACCATCAGCAAAGCAATTGCCGCCGTTGGTCACGACACCAATATGCACAAGGCAGATGATGCTGTGTATGAGGCGTTGCCGTCATGCTGTCATTACAGAAAATAAATACAAGAAAAATTATTATATTATATCACTAACAAATCAAAAACAATTGAACAAATGAAAAAGTATCTTTTATTACTATTAATTGCGGGAGCAGTTGGTTTTACTGCCTGCAATTCAGGAAGCTCAAAGAGTAACGAAGCAAACGAAACTGAAGCTGTTGAAGCGGCTCCCGCTGCAGAGGAACTGCACGCTGAAATATATGTGGGTGGCAGCTGCGACATGTGTACAGATAGAATTGAAAATGCTGCTGGCGCAATAGAAGGTGTTACAGCTGCATCATACGATCTGGAAAAACAAGAATTGCACCTGCACTACCTTGATGGTGTGACCAGCATTGATGCAATTAGCCAGGTTTTGGCTTCTGTAGGTCACGATACTGACCTGCACAAAGCTGATGACGTAGTGTATAATGCACTACCCGGATGCTGTCATTACAGAAAGTAAGCACATTAAGCTTTACATAAACAAAAATCCCGGTTTGAACTTATAGTTTCAAATCGGTTTTTTTGTTTTTATATATTACGTAAAATTATTCAGATATGATTGATGGAGCGGATATCGGTTAATTGTTTTGAAAATACAATATAAATACACTACTTTTGTGTCAAAATTTAAACAAATGAGCATGAAGAAGTTATTATTGTTACTTTTAACCCCTGTTTTTCTCTTTAGTATCATTCAATGCGGAGAGAAAACAAAAGAATCGGCCGATGGAAAATGGAGACTGGTGTGGGAGGATGACTTTAAAGGCAAAGAGATTGACGAAAATAAATGGGCGAAAATACCCCGTGGCAAAAGCGACTGGAACAGCTACATGAGTGACCACGAAGACCTGTTTGAAGTTAGAGACGGCAACTTAATTCTGCGAGGTATAAAAAATGATGTTCTACCCAACGATACTGCTCCGGTTCTGACCGGAGGTGTATATACCAAAGATAAGAAGACATTCGGATTTGGACGTCTTGAAATAAGAGCAAAGATGGATCCGGCATCGGGTGCATGGCCTGCAATATGGATGCTTCCGGCAATTGAAGAGAAATGGCCTGAAGGTGGTGAGATAGATATCCTAGAGCGCCTGGGACATAATGATGCGATTTATCAGACTGTACACTCCAAATACACGAAAGATCACGGAATCAAGGACAATCCGTCGGCAAGCTCTCATATACAGCTTAATCCAAACAAGTTCAACACGTATTCACTTGAGAAGTATCCTGACAGCCTTGTATTTTATGTTAACGACACTAAGACTAAAGTATATCCACGAATTGAAACAGAACTTGACGGACAATTCCCATTCAGCGACAACGAATTCTACCTGCTTATAGATATGCAGCTGGGTGGAAGCTGGGTTGGAGCAGTTAACACAGACGAGTTGCCCGTTGAAATGGCTATCGACTGGGTTCGCTTTTATGAGCTGAACGAAGAAGCAGAATAATAATTATTTATAGACAGGATTAATGAGGTGTTCATTGTGGTGGTACTTGCTTTGTGCCGCCCAGCGAATACCTCTTTTTTGTATTTCAAACACTTCGTAAACCTCAAAATCTTTCATCACATGGCCAAGTGATGAGTAAAACACACGTCCCTTTCCATATTGCTTTTTCCACACAACAGGAATCACGGCTCCATCAATCCACGATGCATGCTGACCTGTGAATGCTGTGGTAGCCAGAACTTTCACATTGGGATCTACATGCATATAATATTGCTCTGAGGTAATATTGAAATCACTAAGCCCTTTTGTCACCTCATCCTGATGGTCGGTAATTTTCACTGAATATTCGAATACATTACCGGGATGTGCCACCCATTGTCCGCCAACCATAAATTGATATTCGGTGTTGTTTCTAAATGAATCACCTATACCGCCGTGCCAGCCGGCAAAACCACAACCATTTTTGATTGCTTCCAGCAAACCCTTTTCCTGCTCGGATGTGATGGTACTCATAGTAATGGTTTGAATTATCAAATCAAGTGAATCCATTAGAGCCTTGTCAGTATAGCTATCCAGATTGTTGGATACAACAACGTCTGCACCCTCAGACTTAAGCCATGGGACAAACACATCAACAGATTCTTTAGGCTCATGACCTTCCCAGCCACCATAGATGAATAAAACACGTTTATTCTTTAATGTACTTTCTGTTGTTTTCAAATTAAGCAACTCTGCGGCAGAATTAGATGCAATAGCAGCTCCAGCAATTGAAGCAACTGACGCAGATAAAAATTTTCGACGTGACCAGTGTTTCATAGTGTTGTAATATTAAAGTGGAAATTGATGAGCAAATAATCTGTCTTCAGCCAGTTTTTCAAACTTGGTTCCAGGTTTACCATAATTGGCATAAGGGTAGATGCTGATACCACCGCGAGGTGTGAATATACCCGTAACTTCGATGTACTTCGGGTCCATCAGTTTAATCAGGTCTTTCATTATGATGTTTACACAATCTTCATGGAAGGCGCCATGATTTCTGAAGCTAAAAAGATAGAGCTTGAGCGATTTGCTTTCCACCATTTTCACTGCGGGGATATAATCGATACGTATTGTTGCGAAGTCAGGCTGATTGGTAATCGGACACAGACTTGTGAACTCGGGCGCATCAAAGGTTACCCAGTAATCATTTTCAGGATTCTTATTCTCAAAACCCTCCAATACCTCAGGTGCATAGTCCTGTTTATATTCTGTTTTGCCACCCAATAGGGTTAAATCATCTGTTTGCATATTATTTAATTGTTCTGTGATTAATAAATTTGTTATCTGTCAAAAGTGAGCGCCTTGGCTGCAGAGGCTTCCACAACTTTTCCATTATCAAAGACTGTTTGTCCATTAACGAAAGTGCGCTCAATAGTGTGCGAAAAGGTTACACCCTCGAAAGGCGACCAGCCACACTTGTATAATATGTTACTTTTGCTCACCTCGTAAGGCTTTTTAGGATTTACCAAAACAAGATCGGCATAATATCCTTTTCGAATATATCCCCTACCCTCAATCTGAAACAGATCGGCAGGTGCGTGACACATTTTTTCAACAACCAGCTCTTTGGTGAACAGCCCTTCATCAGACATTTGCAACATTGCCTGAAGCGAGTGTTGCACCAGCGGTCCGCCCGATGCTGCTTTAAGGCTTCCACCCTCTTTTTCGCTAAGCAAGTGAGGAGCATGGTCGGTTGCCACAACATCCAGTTTGCCTGAGTTTAATGAAGCACGCAACGCATCACGATCTGCTTGTGTTTTGACGGCAGGATTCCATTTAATGAGCGTGCCATATTTGGCATAGTCATCATCTGTAAACCAAAGGTGATGAACGCACGCCTCGCCCGTTATCTTCTTATCCTTAAGTGGTGCATCGCTCAGCAACGCCATCTCACGGGCAGTAGAAAGATGCAGTACATGCAATTGTGTCCCATATTTATCGGCAAGTTCTATTGCCTCAGCCGATGAAACATAACAAGCTTCATCACTTCTGATTTTGGAGTGATAATCGATAGGAATATCTTCGCCAAACTCTTTCTTGTAGTGCTCTATGTTGGCTTTGATAATATCTTCTTTCTCACAATGAGTGGCAATAAGCGTGTCAACTTCTGCGAAAATTTGCTGGAGAGCCTTGCGGTTATCCACAAGCATATTCCCTGTGGAAGAACCCATAAACACTTTCACACCGCACACATTCTTTTTGTCAACCTTCAGAAGCTCTTTAATATTGTCATTGGTAGCTCCCAGAAAGAATGAATAGTTGGCAGCAGACTTCTCTGCAGCCAACTCAAACTTTTGCTCAAGTGCGCCAAGACTTACCGCTTGCGGGTTGGTGTTAGGCATCTCCATAAACGAAGTTACGCCACCTGCCACAGCGGCACGACTTTCGCTATACAGGTCACCTTTGTGTGTCAATCCCGGTTCGCGAAAATGGACCTGATCGTCAATTGCTCCGGGAATAAGATATAATCCCCTTGCATCAATAATCTCTGAACAACGCTGCATAACGTTCTCGGGGACATCATTTGTATAAACTTCTGCAATTTTGTCTTTCTCAATCAACACAGAGCCAACAAACGTTTTGCCCTCGTTGATAATTGTTGCCTGATGTATAAGTTTCATTACTGTACTGGTTTAATTTTTCCTGTCATTTTGCGCCAGCGCAAATTCATAACGCCAAAGAATGCTTCGCCAAAAATCGAACTGTTCATCTTGGATGTGCCCAACTGACGGTTCACAAAGATTACCGACACCTCTTTCAACTTGAAGCCGAGCACAACAGAGCTAAACTTCATCTCAATCTGAAATGCATAGCCCTTGAACTTAACCTCATCAAGATTGATTGTTTCCAAAACCTTACGACGATAGCACACAAAACCGGCTGTGGTGTCTTTTACCTTTAAACCGGTAACTATCTGCACATACTTTGAAGCAAAATAAGACATTAACACGCGTCCCATTGGCCAGTTGACCACATTTACTCCTGTGATGTAGCGAGAACCTACCGACACGTCATTTCCCTCATCGTGACAAGCGGAATATAGTCGTGGCAAATCGTTGGGGTCGTGTGAGAAATCGGCATCCATCTCAATTATATAATCGTATGAACGCTTAAGCGCCCATTTAAAACCATGAATATAAGCAGTACCCAATCCCAGTTTACCACTTCGCTCCTCAATAAAAAGTCTGTCGGCAAATTCTGTTTCTATCAAGCTATGAACAATTGCGGCGGTGCCGTCGGGCGATCCGTCATCTATTACTAAAATATGGAATTTCTTTTCAAGCCCAAAAACTGCGCGAATAATATTTTCAATGTTTTCCTTTTCGTTATACGTTGGTATAATTACAATAGTATCTGACATATATTTTTATTTTTTGTCAAAAATACGATTTTTAAGTTTAATAATAAAGCAAGCACTCAAATATTGTATTATCAGGCAATAATGAGTAAACAAAAGCGACAAATAAAAATTAAATCAACAATTTACTGAAATTAGTTGCTCCATAATTTGGAATCATCAAAACTAGTTCCTATCTTTGCACTCGCAATTACGAAATACACCGCGGAGTGGAGCAGTTGGTAGCTCGTTGGGCTCATAACCCAAAGGTCGCAGGTTCAAGTCCTGCCTCCGCAACTATAAAAAAAGGAAGTCTATTCGACTTCCTCTTTTATTTATACCACTTTCAAGTCCACTAATTCCACACATTCATCAAACAATAGTACCACGTATCTATTCTTTTTCTATATTTGCAATCGTAACCATTACGACATGCTATGTTAAAGTCAAAAACTTTCATGATTGTATCGCTTACATTTTTTGTGAGCTACGCATCTTACGCACAGCAACAGGGGAAGGCTACATACTATTCCGATCGATTTCATGGCAGAAAGACTGCAAGTGGTAAATTATATCACAAAGACAGTCTGACCTGCGCACATCGAACTTATCCTTTTGGTACTCTGCTGGAAGTTTACAACCCTGAGAACGATAAGTTTGTTGTGGTGGAGGTAACCGACCGTGGTCCACATATAAGAAATAAAACCATAGACTTGTCCCGTGCTGCCGCAAAGCAATTGGATATAATACGAAAAGGGGTAGCCACCGTCGAGATCAGGGAATGGAATGACAGGAAACTAAAGCCTTTGGACTTAGAATACAGACTGGTGCTGATTAACATAAGCCACTATCACGACAGATTGCTACATATAGATAAAAAGAAAGTGCTGAAGTAGAAACTTCAGCACTTTCTCTTATATATTCCACCAAATGTGTGGGTATCTGATTTGTTTATTTGTTCTCGTTTGAAAAGGAGTAAGGGAAATCTGATTTATTCACACCTCTTGCTGTATTTGGAGTATCCGACATTTTCACATCAATCACGGCACCATTCATCAAATCCTCATGAATCACATAATTCTTTGTGTAATCTTTGCCGTTGAGCATTAAGTTTTCAATATATGGAGTTGAACCATCATTGCCGGGTGCATTGATTTGAATCTTTTTTCCATTTTCAAGATGAACTGTCATCTTTTCAAATAAAGGTGCCCCCATTACATATTCATCACTTCCGGGACAAACAGGATAGAAACCCATTGCTGAGAAGACATACCAGGCAGATGTCTGTCCGTTATCTTCATCACCACAATATCCGTCGGGATTTGGAGTATAAAGCCTGTTCATTATTTCACGTGCCCAATATTGAGCCTTCCATGGTTCACCTGCATAGTTGTAGAAATAAACCATATGCTGAATCGGTTGGTTCCCATGAGCATACTGCCCCATGTTCATAATCTGCATCTCACGAATCTCATGAATGGGGAATCCGTAATAACTGTCATCGAAAATAGGAGGCATCTTAAACACAGAGTCAAGCATACCTACAAATTCTTTATCTCCTCCCATCAGGTCAATTAATCCCTGAGGATCATGAAACACCGACCAGGTATAGTGCCAGCTGTTTCCTTCAGTGAAAGCGCCACCCCACTTAGTGGGACTAAATGGTGACTGGAAGCTGCCATCCTTATTTTTACCACGCATCAGTTTATGTTC
Organism: uncultured Proteiniphilum sp.; assembly: GCA_964346415.1. Taxonomy (GTDB): domain Bacteria; phylum Bacteroidota; class Bacteroidia; order Bacteroidales; family Dysgonomonadaceae; genus Petrimonas. The sequence continues at coordinate 5,764 of CAYFUQ010000032.1, read as the reverse complement.
AGGTGAGTAAAGATTACGATAGTTCTGACTTCTTTTTGCGTACAAATCTATTTCTTCCTGTGGTCTCTTCAGCTCTTTTGCCAGCTTGTATATAGTCCAGTCTGCATAAGCATACTCCAAAGTACGTGCTGCATTTTCATGAATACCCACATCGTAAGGCACATAACCCAAATCGTTATAATATTCATGTCCCAGTCGCCCTGTTGACGAAACGGTGGGGTGCACATTCTCAGTGCCATGAATCACTGCTTCGTAAAGCGTTTCGATATCGTAGCCGCGCAATCCTTTCAGATATGCATCAGCAACAATTGAAGCAGAGTTGTTTCCGACCATAATACCACGATGTCCGGGGCTAGCCCACTCCGGCAAGAAGTTGCTCTCCAGGTATGTATTTACCAACCCTTCCTGTATTTCCATATTCACTGATGGGTACATCAGGTTGAGCAACGGGAACAAAGCCCTAAAGGTATCCCAAAAGCCTGTGTCGGTATACATATACCCCGGAAGAACTTCACCATTATAAGGACTATAGTGCACAACCTCTCCCTGAGCATTTATCTCATAAAACTTTCTGGGGAAAAGAGTTGATCGATAAAGAGTAGAATAGAATGTACGTTTGTTATCTATATTATTGTCCTCTATTTCAATCTTACCCAAAACCTCATTCCATGAATCTCTGCCTGCTTGCTTTACACTGTCAAAAGATTTGCCATCCACCTCAGTCAGGTTTTGCCACGCTTGCTCATAACTAATAAAAGATGAAGCCACACGTGCTTCTACCTTCTCGCCCCTTTCGGTTGAAAAGCCAATGATTGCTCCGGCATGCTTATCCTCAACTTTAAGTACATTCTTTACTTTTCCATTTTTGAATGCATGCTTTTGTGTGTACGGCTTATCAAAAACAACCACGAAATAGTTTTTAAAATTGTCGGGAACACCGCCGCTGTTGCGAGTTGTATATCCAATTATTGCATTCTTTTCGGGAACAATCTCTATCGACGAACCACGATCAAAAGCATCAACTGCTACAAGTGCATTTTCTGTTTCGGGGAAAGTGAAGCGAAATATTGCTGCTCGCTCAGTAGGTGTTATCTCTGTAGTGATATCATAATCTGCCAGATATACACTATAGTAATATGGCTTTGCAACCTCAGCTTTGTGAGAAAACCAGCTTGCTCGCTTTTCCTCGTCAAACTCAGGTTTATCAACCATGGGCATTATAGAAAACTGTCCGTAATCATTCATCCACGGGCTTGGTTGATGTGTTTGCTTAAATCCACGGATTTTGTCAGCATCATAACGATACATCCATCCATCACCCATCTTACCTGTCTGTGGTGCCCAAAAATTCATCCCCCAGGGCATTGCAATAGCAGGATAAGTATTTCCTGTAGAAAGTTCAAACTTAGACTGAGTTCCTACCAAAATACTTACATAGTCCACCGGGTCTAATTTCGAATCGACTCTCTTTTCTGCCTCAACATTAGCACAAGCAGAGATCATTATTATTAAAGTCAAAAACAGTAACTTAAACTTCATAACATTATCTTTTTTATTTATACTTCAAGTAAATGTATTTTATCTTCTTTCTCTAATTTGAGGATTAATTCTCCAAACAGTGTATTAACCCATGCAAACCAGCTACGGGTAAATTTTTCGGGATTATCTTTATGAAAAGACTCATGCATAAAACCTGTGTCGGCATCTGTGTCGCGCAGCATCTTTATGCAATATTTAATTTCCTCATCACTATTACTTGTCATGGCACGCATGATAATGCTCATCGGCCATACCATATCGTAGCCGATATGCGGACCGCCCATACCCTCACCCGCTTTGCCTTTGAAGAAATGAGGATTATCTTTACTCAATATAAAGTTACGCGTATTGCGATAGATTGAATCATCTGCACAATCGTCCCCAAGATAAGGAATCGCCAACAAGCTAGGGATATTAGGATCATCCGTCAGATAATAGTTACCAAAACCATCCACTTCATAAGCATAAATCTGTCCATGGTTCGGATGCGTTGTTATACCATACTTCTTAATTGCCGCATCCACCTCATCTGCCAGCAGCTTACACTCTTGTGCAAATGCAGTATCTTTGGTTACCTCTTCAGATATTTCCACCAGCTGACGCAATGAAGTAACCGCAAACATATTCGAAGGAATTAAAAAACCAAACGTAGTCGCATCATCCGACGGTCGGAACGACGACACTATCAAGCCCACCGGCTTCACAGGATTGCCATAACCCACATTGTTCAATGTATCCAACTGACGATCCGTCATTCGCAAAAAGATATAAGGACCATTATCCTCCTTACGTTGCTGCTCCTTAAAAGTCTTCACCACCTGTGCCATCGCCTTACGCCACTCTCCGTCAAACACCGAGGTGTCGCCCGACAACTTCCAATATTGATAGGCCAAACGAATGGGATAACACAACGAATCGATTTCCCATTTGCGCTCATACACCAGTGGATTCATCTTCGAGCCCGTTACATCACTCCGCCAGCGACTGTTAGGATCCGGTTTCGGGTTAAAAGCATTGGCATAAGAATCAACAATGATACAATCGGTTTGTCGGTTAATCAACCCTGCCACCATCAGTCGCAACTGCTCATCCTCTTGCATCAAAGGCAGATAGGGCCACACCTGTGCCGAGGAGTCACGAAGCCACATAGCATCGATATCTCCCGTAATTACAAAAGTATCAGGTTTACCATTTTTCATTGAATATTTTACTGTCGTATCCAGTGTGTTTGGGAAACAATTCTCAAACATCCATGCAAGTTTCTGATCTTTAATTTTTGGTTTCACTCGTGCGATAGTTTCTTCTACAGCCTTCGAGGTGAAATTACGTTTCTTCAGTGCTGGACGGTTTGTAGTATATTTCTCTGTTTGTACAAAACCGCCAACACTATCACTTGCCCACGAAGGACTAACAGCCAGTGCTGTTAATCCCAGTGCGCTCTTTTTGATAAAGTTTCTTCTGCTTGTCATTACAATAATTTTATTGTTTTATGTTGAAATTTGTTTTGAGGATAAGCAAAGATAATTATTTTGCTGATGAACCACTACATTGTAACACTAAGCTCAGAAAACAGCTCAATGAGACATGCATTATCCAGCAACCATTTATAAGGATTGTCCGACTTGGTGTACCAGCTGTTGCTCAGCAAACCATTTTCGTCTCTCAGATTTTCCCATGCATAGTGAACATTGCTGCGCATTGTGGCAATATACTCACCATTACCGTCAACCTCATAAAGCGCCTTCAATCCTCTTAGCATAATGGTGTTAAACCAGGGTGACTCAGCATAGAAACGCTGCTCGCCTTTGTTGGCATTCACCATTTTAGTGAAATAGTTGTAACTTCCCTTAGCTGTCTGTTGCGCATCTTCAAGATACGAAGCTTCACTCGTTATTTGATATAGCAACACAGCTGCTTCTATCATCTGTCCGCTGTTATAGCTATATTTTCTCTTATCCACTTTACCCTCAAGCGACACATTGTCCCAGTAAACAAAATCGTTGGGATCAAGCAGATATTTCTTTGTCCACTGATAAGTATCCACAGCATGCTGCAGATATTTTTCGTCCTTCGTTAGCAAGTATATTTTAGCAGCCATTACTGCCCCGGGCGCATTAGAGCAGGTGTTTTTAGAGTTTTTACTCTGTTCGCACCAGTAAATGCCACCTTCAACCTTATCATCCCAGCCGCTATATACAAAATCGAATATTTCAATCGCTTTATCCAGATGGTTCGGATTATTGGTGCTTGCATACAGTTTGCAGAAATCAAGCGCAAGCCACACATTGTCGTCATAAAATCGGTCACTGTGTCCTGCAAAGACAGGATAAGACTGATATCCCGCAGGCAATCTCGACACATCATAATATTGTTCCAAACCGGGAAGAATATTATTTTCCAATATATCTAAATACTCCTGTTTGGATGTATTGCCATAAAGAGATACAACGCCCGACAGTGCTCCCGAAAATGGCCACAAGAAAGAAACTTCCTGATGCTTCTTCTGCACACTTCCCGCATCGAGGTAATCTACGCGATGATCCGGATTGACAGGATAAGTCTCGGAAAGCAACCCACGCTCCGGAACATCATACAGAGATAACACATGATGCATCAGCTCATGGGCTATTTTACTTTCTGAGCTTCTGATTAAACTATTATTGGGAGAGTTGTTTTCAATGCATGAGGCAAACACATTCCCGGTGAACATGAAAAAAAGAACAAGGTTAAGTGTTTTATTTAGCATTGTAGATATGTAAATTATTCTTGCATAAAATCAATTGGCAACTTTCTTTTGAATGCAGCTTTAAAGCACATCAATGTTTCGGTGCGAGAAAGTCCCAATGGTTGCAGCCTGCTGTGAATAATACGCAACAAGTCTTTATTATTACGCGCATACACTTTAATAAGCAAGTCGTATTGCCCTGTGGTATAATAGCATTCGACGACCTCCGGAATCTTCTCCAACTCAGGAACAACTGTTTCATAAGAAGTTGGTGAGTTGAGATAAAGTCCGATATAAGCGCATGTATCAAATCCAATTTTTTCTGAATCCAATACAAACTCAGAACCTTTTATTACGCCCGCGTTGGTCAACTTTTGTACTCTCTGATGAATAGCGGCACCCGATACGCCACACTCACGTGCAACTTCAAGAAAGGGTATGCGGGCATTATTGACAATGAGTTTCAAAATTTTCTCATCCAACTCGTCCAAATCATGATAAACCATAAGTTATAGTTTTAAATTGTTAGTAAAACGTTTATATTTTCGCAAAAATAACAAAAAAGACAGTCATTTACTGCATTAAAACAAATAAATTATCATTATTAATTACAATAATGTATCAATGACAATATATGCAGGCAAGGACATAGATGTTTTTAGCGACTGCTCATCTATCAGAAAAGTTGATGAATGTAATTTCCCACAACTGCCGGAAGCATTATTAACTCCAAAACGATAGAAACATGCCGGATACTGCTGCGTAAAGAACCCAAAATCTTCGGCTGTCATGCGTACGGGATATTCTGCAATATTCGATTCTCCTAAAAAGGCAATTGCCTTATCACGAACTATTTCAGTAATTGATTCATGACTTATGGTACAGGGATACCCATCCGGTATATCTATTTCGCAACTACAGCCATATGCAGCAGCGGTAGATTGAATTATTTGAGGGATTAAGGCTAACATCTTTTGTCGTTCCTCCTCATCCATACAGCGCAGCGAACCCGCCAGCGTCACCTGAGAAGGAATCACATTTGTAGCACCATCGGCAATAAACTTACCAAACGAAAGCGTCATTGGTTGAAAAGGATTTCGACGGCGGCTAACCACCTGCTGCAAAGCCATAATTATATTAGAAGCCGCCAAAACAGTATCGTTCAACTCGTGCGGCAGTGCACCATGTCCACCCTGACCTTTCACTTTCACATGCACCTCATCGGCAGAAGCCATCACCGTGCCGGTTTGAAACCCCACCTTTCCGGCTGGCAAATCCACATATGCGTGCTGTTTAATTATCAGTTCAGGTTCAAACTTGTCAAACACTCCATCTTTAAGCATCAAATCGGCACCACCGGGCGAACGCTCCTCACCGGGTTGAAATACAAACAATGCAGTTCCCACAAACTCTTTGCGCAGGGCATTTACAATCTTCACCGCCCCCATCAAGGCAGCTGTGTGAGAATCATGACCACAGGCGTGCATCACACCTTCATTA
>CAYFUQ010000031.1:9146-25017 GCA_964346415.1 uncultured Proteiniphilum sp. | reverse complement strand
GCACACAAATTAAGATGCACCAAAATCAAGTTTTTTCAGCAAAATCATTATCTTTGTCATATAATCTCTTAAAATTGGTAATAATATGTCATTCCAAATGTGATTATAAATTGTTTAAACATCAAATAGAATCAATATTAATAAATTTAATCTTATAAGACATGCTGAATATCGTTAAAAATGACCCTTGGCTCGAGCCATTTGAAGAAGCCATTAATGCAAGGCACAGTCAGTTTATCAGGAAAGAGAAAGAACTGACCAAAGACGGTGAGATTACACTAACAGAATTTGCATCCGGGCATCAGTATTTCGGTATGCACAAACAGGATACCAACTGGGTGTTAAGAGAATGGGCTCCCAACGCTACAGATATCTTCTTAATCGGCACCTTTAACGAATGGAGGCATTTAGAGAAGTTTCGTTTCAAACGTCTGGACAATGGTGTTTGGGAGTTGATTCTTCCTAACAATCTTTTGAAGCACGAAGATCTGTACAAGCTATGGATTAACTGGGATAATGGCGGTGGTGAGCGAATCCCCGCATGGTGCAATCGGGTTGTCCAAGACTCTGAAACACATATATTTAGTGCACAGGTTTGGGATCCGCCAAAAGCTTATAAATTCAAAGTTAAAAACTTCACACCCGACACATCTCCCCTTCTTATATACGAAAGCCATGTGGGCATGAGTACCGAAGAAGAGAAAGTTGGCTCTTACAATGAATTTAGGAAGAACATACTTCCAAGAGTAAAAGAAAGCGGTTACAATGCCATACAACTTATGGCTATACAGGAGCATCCCTATTATGGGTCATTTGGCTATCATGTATCCAACTTTTTCGCTCCATCATCACGAAGCGGCACACCCGAAGAATTAAAAGAGCTTATCGACACAGCCCACTCCATGGGAATAGCTGTTATAATGGACATAGTACACTCACATGCAGTAAAAAACGAACTTGAAGGACTAGCCAGATTCGACGGAACTTTTGAGCAATTCTTTTTCAGTGATCCCAACAGACGAAATCATCCTGCATGGGACTCATTATGTTTCGATTATGGCAAAAATGAAGTGCTTCATTTTCTGTTGTCCAACGTCAAATACTGGCTTGAAGAGTTTAAGTTTGACGGATTCAGATTTGACGGTGTCACATCTATGCTCTATTATAGTCATGGTCTGGGCGAAAGCTTTTCAAGCTATGAAGATTATTACAATGGACATCAGGATCCTGATGCCATAACCTATCTCACGCTTGCCAACAAGCTCACCCACGAAGTCAACCCCAATGCTATAACGATCGCCGAAGAAGTTAGTGGAATGCCGGGACTGGCTCTAACTATAGATGACGGAGGATATGGATTTGACTATCGACTGGCAATGAATATCCCTGACTTTTGGATTAAAACTATAAAGGAAAAAAAAGATGAAGACTGGCACCCAAGTGCTATCTGGTGGGAAACAACAAACAGACGTGCTGACGAAAAAACAATCTCATACGTAGAAAGTCATGATCAGGCACTTGTGGGCGACAAAACTGTTATTTTCAGACTTATAGACGCAGACATGTATTGGTTTATGTCCAAGCTAGTAAGCAGCTCATACCTGGTAGATAGAGGTATTGCACTTCACAAGATGATAAGACTGGTTACAGCATCAACCATCAACGGAGGATATTTGAATTTTATGGGAAATGAATTCGGACATCCCGAATGGATTGATTTTCCACGTGAAGGAAACAATTGGTCTTACAAGCATGCAAAAAGACAATGGAATTTAGCAGATGATAAAAACCTGAAATATCACTACTTAGGTGATTTTGACAAAGCTATGCTTCAACTAATTAAATCGATACCGTCATTTCATACCACACCGGTAGTGAAGATATGGGACAAAGACGATGACAATGTTTTAGCCTATATGAGAGGAGATTTGTTATTTATTTTCAACTTCAATCCCGAAAAATCATTTAGTGGATATGGCTTCCTTGCTCCTCAGGGTGAGTATAAAATTGTATTAGACTCAGATAATATCGAATTTGGAGGTTTTGGTCGTGTTGATGACAGTGTTAGTCACTTCACTCAATATGATGAATTGTATGCTATTCATAACAAAGGATGGCTAAAAACCTATCTGCCGGCGCGTACAGCAATTGTATTACAAAAACAAAATAAATAAAAAATCGCATGAAATTATACCCGTTAAAATTTGAACCGATTCTTAAACCCATGATTTGGGGTGGTTCAGATCTATGCAGATTCAAAAGTATCAAGCCTGAACAGGCCGGAATAGGCGAAAGCTGGGAAGTTTCAGGTGTGGAAGGCAATGTTTCCATTGTTTCAAATGGAAATTTTGCAGGAAAAGCACTCGATGATGTGCTCAAAGAGAACAAAGAGGCATTAGTAGGCAAAAAAGTGTATGAAACGTACGGAGACGTTTTCCCGCTGCTCATTAAGTTTATAGATGCCAAAACAGACTTGTCAATTCAGGTACACCCTGACGATAAACTGGGTATGGAGCGACACAATTCAGTTGGCAAGACAGAGATGTGGTATGTAATTGGAGCAAAAGATGACGCTTTTCTCTACACCGGATTCGAAAAAGAACTTGACCCTGAGAATTATGAGGCATCTGTAAATGATAATACATTTACAGACTATCTAAAGAAATATCATGTAGCCCCGGGAGATGTATTCTTTTTACCTGCAGGTCGCGTGCATGCAATCGGCGGAGGTTGTTTTATTGCTGAAATCCAGCAAACATCCAATATAACATACCGTATCTACGATTATGACCGAACTGATTCAGATGGTAACAAGCGCGAACTACATACCGAACTAGCTAAAGATGCCATCGAATATAGTGTGTTGGATAACTACCGGACCGATTACAAACCGCTGGTTAATGCCCCTACTCCATTAGTATCGTGTGAATATTTCACCACAAATCTTTTGGATATCGATATTCCCGTAACCCGAAACTATGACAAGTTTGATTCATTCGTAATCTACATCTGTATGCAAGGACACTGCACTCTGAAAGACAACAAAGGCAATTCTTTATTTATCAGTCAGGGTGAATCTGTGTTAGTTCCTGCCGACACAACGTCCATGATGATTATTCCGAGTGAATCCAGCAAGCTTTTGGAAACTTACGTTGGATAACTACCAGTTGAAATTGAGAAAAGCGGAACAAAATACGTTTTTCTCAATTTATTGAACCATAATCATGTGCATGTCCACAATTTTTCATTAAGATTTAAAATCTGTTATCTTTTTATTTGCAGGAAGTATAAATAATATATACTTTTGAAGATAGAAGATAGAAGTTACAAAAAACAACATATTCCTAAACAATTAATCAAGATGAATACAGTTAAATTAAGTTCTTACACACTTTCCGAAACTAAAACTTATCTTTTAGCGACTATATTTATAGTTGGGAACCTGCTTCTTCCACAATTGGCACATCTTATACCGCAGGGAGGATTTATATTTTTACCAATATACTTCTTCACATTAATTGCAGCGTATAAATATGGGATAAATGTGGGAATGCTTACAGCAATTCTCTCACCAATTGCAAACAATTTAATTTTCGGCATGCCACCATCGGCAGTACTGCCCATAATTCTAATTAAATCGGTTATTTTAGCAATAGCTGCTTCACTTCTAGCCAAACATTTCAACAAAGTATCGCTTTTCGCAATACTTTTGGCAATACTGTCATATCAGCTTATAGGCACAGCTATTGAAATCGCAATAGTCAAAGACTTTTTCGCAGCAGTTACCGATTTCCGTTTGGGACTACCCGGCATGTTGATTCAGCTTTTTGGTGGTTACTTTGTAATTAAAGCACTGTCAAGGTTGTAATCACACAACAAACAAACTATTTATCAACACATATGATTAAAACTAAATCATTTGATGAAGTATTGCAAAAGTTTCGTGAAATCGAGTTTCACGAAACTTTTGATATTATAGTAGCTATAGCCAATGGCGGTATAATTCCGGCAGCAATACTCAACCAACGGTTGAACACCAATATTCAACTTATCAAAGTTAGCCTTCGTGACGCCAATCAGAATCCATTATATGACTCTCCACAATTGGTATCACCTATTGACTTCGATTTCAAAGACAAGACTATATTGCTTGTTGAAGATAGAATCAAAACAGGCGCATCAGTTCAGTTTGCTATCAAACAGCTGCAAGGCGCCAAATTAGTAAAAACTTTTGCTGTGAACGGCCCTGCCGACTATTCACTTTATAACGAAGATTGTTTTAAATTTCCATGGTTATTCTAAAAAAGGCTACCCTCCTAATTGCTCTGGCACTTAGTATCGCAATAAACTTATTTGCAAATTCAAAATCCGAAAACCTACCACTTATTAATGACTCCATACGACTGGATGATATAATTGTAACAGGTTCGATGCCAAAAGTCAACTTAAGAAATGTTCCGATGAGCATTACAGTTGTAAGCAGTAAAACAATAGAATCACGTCTCGAAACCTCTCTGCTACCAATGCTGACTGAAGAAGTTCCCGGACTATTTATCACACAACGAGGAGTCGCCGGCTATGGCGTATCCAATGGCTCAGCAGGCAGCATGAACATACGCGGCGTTGGCGGCGCCCCAACTGCAGGTGTACTTATTCTAATTGACGGACACCCACAATACATGGGACTGATGGGACACCCACTTGCAGACAGCTATCAATCTATGTCAACAGAACGAGTTGAAGTAGTTAGAGGACCCGCATCTGTATTATATGGCTCAAACGCGATGGGTGGTGTAATAAATATTATCTCCAAGAAACAATATGCCGAAGGATTCAAAGGTGGAGCAAAAGTAATGTATGGAAGCTACAACACTTTAAGTTCCGAAGTACAAGCGGGCTGGAAGAAAGATCGCTTTTTTGCAATGACTAACATTGGATACAACAAGTCAGACGGGCACAGAGAAAATATGGAGTTCGAACAGTTTAACGGCTTTTTCAAAACAGGCTACAATTTCACCTCCAACTGGTCAGGTTTCTACGATTTAAGTATTTCAAAAACCGAATCTTCCAATCCAGGAACAGTTTCTTCTCCCATTCTCGATAATGATGCCGACATAACCAGAGGGGTAACCTCTGTAGTACTTGAAAATGAATATGAGAAAACCTCCGGCGCTCTAAAATTCTTTTACAACTACGGAAATCATTGGATTAACGACGGTTACGCACCGAGCGGCACACCTCGCGAAGAACGGTACAAGTCAAAAGACCAAATGCAGGGCTTCACTGCCTATCAGTCCTACAAACTATTTCAGGGCAACAATACCACTGCAGGATTCGATTTCCATCGATTTGGTGGCAAGGCATGGCAAAACTATCCAAATCTAGACGACAATGTTGAAATGGCTGATATACATGTAAGTGAGTATGCAGGCTATTTAAACACGCAACAAACACTGCCGGGAAACAAAGTAACACTCAATGCAGGTGTCAGATTAAACAAACACGAACTTAATGGCAGCGAATGGATTCCCCAGTTTGGGATAAGTTACACCCCTACTGCAACAAACACCTTCAAGGCAATAGTCAGCAAGGGATATCGCAATCCAACTATTCGCGAATTATATATGTTTCCTCCCCGCAATCCCGATTTATTACCCGAAAGGATGATGAACTATGAAATTTCATATCTCCAGTCTTTGCTTGACAACAAAATCAGCCTGGGACTAAACCTGTTTTACATAAATGGGAGCAACATGATTCAAACCATTATGGTTGAAGGCAAACTATCCAATGTGAATATAGGTAAGATTGAAAACAAAGGTTTCGAAATCACCTCGTCATACAAGGCAACAGGGTCACTTAGTTTTTCGGCAAACTATAGCTACCTGAACATGAAGCATAAAATACTTGCATCTCCCGAGCATAAACTCTATATTAGCGGAAATTATGTACTCGACAGATGGAGTTTCTCATCAGGAGTTCAATATGTAGGCAATATTTATACCACTGTGAATCCTGACCCGGTAAAAGAAAGCTATTTTTTATGGAACGCCAGAGCGAACGTAAAGATAAATAATATAGTAAGCCTCTTCCTTAAAGGCGAGAATTTGCTAAATCAGAAATACGAAATCAATGCAGGATTCCCAATGCCGGAAACAACTGTATTCGGAGGTTTTCAGCTCAACATTTAATTACAAATTCAAACAACAACATAAATGAATCTTTTAGGTCACGCTTTTTTATCTTTTAATGATGCAGAAATTTTATGCGGCAACATGATGGGTGATTTTGTCAAAGGCAAAAAGATTCTGGACACTTATCCCCCAAAGATAAAAGAGGGATTAATGCTCCATCGCAAGATAGATAGTTTTACGGACAATCACCCCGTCGTAGCAGATGCGAAGGACTACTTTCGCACCGATTACAAACTGTATTCGGGTGCAATAATAGATGTTCTGTTTGATCATTTTCTGGCTAATGACCAAAGATACTTTCATGATGAGTATAAACTATTTAAGTTCACCAACAACATATTTATTCAGCTAAAGGAGACCGACAAACACCAGACTCCTGCATTCAAAAATCTTCGCACTCATCTTCAGAATGAAAATGTGCTAAATAAGTTTAGAACCATCGATGGTTTACGCACTGCCATGCACAAACTTTGCAACAGAATGTACAACACGATCGATGAAAGCAAAGCCTACCAAAGCACCATTAATAACTACCATGCTTTGAATCAATATTACAATATATTTATTGATGATGTTATATTATATGCCAAAAACGAATTAAATTCTCAAATTTAATCTTTATATTTGGGCTATAAATCGGTTAAAAACATATAAGCACTACAACTATGAACAGACGCAATTTTTTAAAATCGGTTGCACTGGTCGGTGCAGCAGCAACCTCAATCAGAGAAGTAGAAGCTATGACCCTGCTTTCACAAAACTTCAAAGCTAATAATCCGGCCCTGAACTACGACATGGTTGCCATTCTTGGAGGCGAACCTGAAGTTATGTTTCGAAAAGCCATTGCCGAATTGGGTGGCATGAAAAACTTCATCAAAAAAGGAGACAAAGTAGCTGTTAAACCTAATATCGGTTGGGACAAGACACCCGAACTTGGAGCAAATACAAATCCAAAACTTGTTACAGAAATTATAAAGCAATGCTTTGATGCCGGAGCAAGCGAAGTTACTGTATTCGACCACACGTGCGATGACTGGCGCAAATGCTACGCAAACAGCGGAATAGAAGAAGCAGCAAAAGCAGCCGGAGCAAAGGTTGTCCCTGCTCATCTTGAGATTTACTACAAAGATGTTTCGCTTCCGAAAGGCAAAAGCTTGAAAAAAACCAAGATTCATCAGGCAATTGTTGATGCCGACAAATGGATCAACGTACCAATCCTGAAAAACCACGGAGGTGCACAACTAACCATATCAATGAAAAACTATATGGGCATTGTGTGGGACCGCGGATACTTCCATGCCAACGACCTACAGCAATGCATAGCCGATATATGCACATACTCTAAAAAGCCAGTTTTAAATGTAGTAGATGCATACCGAATGATGAAAACAAGCGGTCCCAGAGGAAAGTCAGCAGCCGATGTGGTGCTATCAAAGGGACTCTTTATCTCACAAGATATTGTTGCAGTTGACACCGCCGCCACCAACTTCTTCAATCAGGTAAGAGAAATGCCCATTGAACTGGTAAGCCATATATCCAAAGCACAGGAACTTGGTGTGGGAACCATGCAGCTCGACAAGCTAAATATCAGAAGAGTGAAATTGTAACAGCAAACACATACAGTCATGTTAAAGAATTTACGCGTAGTAATATCTGTTCTATTATTTTCCACAATCACTCTTTACTTTTTGGATTTTGTGGGATTTCTCCCGTCTTGGCTCAATTTTATCACTGAAATACAGTTCATCCCTGCCCTGCTTGCTCTAAACTTAGTTGTTCTGGCAGGGCTATTACTACTTACTTTTGTTTTTGGCAGAATTTACTGCTCATCCATCTGTCCCTTCGGTATTTATCAGGACGTTGTATCATGGTTTTCTAAAAAGGCAACAAAAAGGAAACGTTACACATATAGCAAAGCCAAGAACATACTACGCTGGAGTGTAGTTGTCACAACTTTAGTAGGTTTTGTTTTTGGCTTCACATTCCTTTTGGGACTCCTCGATCCGTATGGAGCATACGGCAGAATTGTAACACACATATTCAAGCCCGCATACATGGCAGGAAACAATCTCCTTGACATTATTTTCTCCTCATTCGGCAATCACACTTTCTACAGAGTGGCAATTTACGGTCTGGGAGTTTTTTCAATCTTAATTGCTCTCTCAACTACAATGATAGTTGGATATATGGCGTGGAAAAACGGGCGTACCTACTGCAATACAATATGTCCAGTAGGTACTATACTTGGATTCATAAGCAAATATTCACTCTATAAGGTTAGATTCACCGAAAGCACCTGCAACAGTTGCGGCCTTTGTGCCATGAAATGCAAAGCTTCCTGTATAGATACAAAAAATCTTCATATAGACTACAGCCGATGTGTCACCTGTTTCAACTGTATAGAAGTATGTAACCGAAGTGCAATGAGCTACTCCATCGCCAATCCGCTCAAGAGAAACAAAACAAAAGACTATAAACCTGAGACCACAACAAAAGATAAAACGGTTGACGACTCCAAACGGCGCTTCCTGTCAGCGTTTCTCACCACAGGATTAGCCACAGGAACACTCCTGGCACAAGAGTCAATCCCATTAATTCCCAAAAAGGAATTAAAAAGGCAAACCCCAATTGCTCCTCCCGGAGCATTAAACTTCGATCGTTTTCGGGAAAAATGCATTTCATGCCATCTGTGTGTGAGCAAATGTCCGTCACACGTAATAAAGCCTGCATTCTTAGATTATGGATTTGGTGGTATAATGCAGCCCAAACTATATTTTGATCACGGTTTTTGCAACTACGATTGTACAGTTTGTAGCGATGTATGCCCCACAGATGCTCTCACCAAGTTAACAATGGAGCAAAAACATCACACCCAAATGGGTCAGGTACAACTCATTATTGAAAACTGCATAGTCTATTACGATGAGACAAGCTGTGGCGCCTGCTCCGAACATTGCCCCACCCAGGCAGTGCGTATGGTACCCTACAAAGATACGCTAACCATCCCTGAAATCACTCCTGAGATATGTGTAGGCTGTGGTGGTTGCGAATACGTATGCCCTGCAATTCCTTTCAAAGCAATCTATGTTGAAGGATTAAGTGCCCACAACACAATTGAATTAGAAAAAGAAGAACAAGAAGAAATAGTTATCGACGGATTTGGTTTTTAACGGTCTAGCTCAATAGTTTCTTCACCATTTCAGAAATCAGCCTGCCTTCAGTTTTGCCGGCAAGTTTCTTTGTTGCAATTCCCATCACCTTCCCCATCTCTTTCATTGAGGAAGCACCTGTCTCTGCAATTATGCTTTTTATCTCCTGCTCCAGCTCTTCAGCCGACAGTTGAGAAGGCAAATACTCCTGAATCACTGCAACCTGAGCCTCTTCGTCCCCGGCTAGATCTTCCCTGCCCTGGTCATGATATATCTGAGCACTGTCCTTTCTTTGCTTCACCATTCTCTGCAAAATAACAACAGCAGCATCATCTGCCAGTGTATCTGATGCACCTTTAGCAGTCAATGCTTCAATAAATTCCTTTTTAATTCCCCGCAACGTCTCAAGCCGTACTCTATCTTTGGCAATCATTGCCTTTTTTATATCATCATTAATTATATCAAATAGTGACATACCTGTTTAATTTATTTATTCAGAAAAAAGTGTTGATGAAATTTGTCTGTTATCTGTCTTAATATCCCTTGGATTGAAATCACGCTCACGCTTGAAAACAGCATTATTCTCAAGTGCCTCCAGCAGTTTATCATCATCCAAATCCTCTATGGAAAGAATAAAGGGCTCAGTATTAATACCCGAACCGCTCAGGATTTTAATTCCCGACGAACCGTAATACTTGTCAATCAGTGACTGTTCTTCCTCCTCTTCCTTCTTTCTCTGATCTTCCAATAACTTGCGCTCTATCTCTGCAGCTCTGCCTTCCTCAATTTTATGTTCTGTGATTCCCGGAACATCTTTAATTGTAAATCCGGTTGCCAGCAAAGTAACCTTCACATCTTCCTTCAGTTCCTCTTCCACAGCCGAACCCCAGATAACCTCAATACCACGGCTAAACTTAGCCATAAAGTCATGAAGAGCATTCATCTCTTCCATCATCAGCGGATGCTCCTCACTGCACGATATATTAATCAATATCTTCTTCGCACTAAACACATCATTGTTATTAAGTAAGGGAGAGTTTATTGCATCCTCAATAGCATCGCTCACGCGCTCGCTGCCTCTGCCCATTCCACGGCTCATAATAGCCACGCCACCATCTTTCAGAGTAGTTTCAACATCCGCAAAGTCCAGATTCACATGTCCGTGAATAGTTATTATCTCCGCTATACTCTTAGCAGCGATGGCAAGTGTATCGTCAGCACGAGCAAATGCATTAAGCATAGTCAGGTCGTGATATATCTCACGCAATCTTTCGTTATTGATTACCAGCAGCGCATCCACATTACTTGATATCTCTTCAACACCCTTCAGCGCCTGGATTACTTTACGCGAACCCTCAAAAACAAAAGGAATGGTAACAATACCAACGGTAAGAATTCCCATATCTTTAGCTATCTTTGCCACAACAGGAGCAGCACCGGTACCTGTTCCTCCACCCATTCCGGCAGTGATAAACACCATACGGGTACCATCGCTCAACAACTCCGTAATAGAGTCAGAGCTTTCTTCGGCAGCCACTTTTGCCACCTCCGGTTTATTACCGGCACCTAGTCCTCCGGTAGTCTTTCTACCAAGCTGCAGTTTCACAGGAACGGGAGAACTCATCAGGGCCTGATTGTCAGTGTTGCACAACGCAAATGACACATCATGTATTCCCTCTTTAAACATATGGTTGACAGCATTACCGCCACCACCCCCAACTCCTATAACCTTAATTATCGAGTTCGTGTGTGTATCTATTTGAAAATCTAGTAAATCGTTATCCATTTTCTTAACTGTGTGTTATTCTATTATTGGTCATAATCAGTTTCATCGTCAAACAAACCATCAAATATATCTCTTATTTTTTCTCCGATTCCCGGTCCTTTTTCCTTATTTTCTTCCTCTTTATTAGAGAATTTACTCTTAACCTTTGGCTGAGCGGGCTCTTTTGGAGATTTCTTACGAAAGCCCCATGATATTCCACTCTTGTCCGAAGTCTGCTCAACCACTTGTTCAACCGGCTCTTCCACAACAACCTTTTCACAATCTTCATCTGCTAAAAGTAGCATACCCAGCACTGCCGTATAAGCAGGATTGGCCACAAGGTCAGGCACATTGTTGATTACACTCTTTCTTGCAGTAACTTTCTTCACAGCCATACCAAGCTTTTGCTCAAGGTAAGGCTCTATATTTTTCAAATTTGAGCTGCCGCCCGATATCAACACCCCTGCAGCCAGCTGGTCCTGATAGCCCGACAGCCTGATTTGCTCTTTTATATTAGCAGTTATTTCGTCAAGTCTGTAAACAATCACCTCATTCAGCTCAACCAGATCAATATCCGGCTTCGCCGAGAATGGAGATGAAAACATCGACTTACCTCCCTTATCGCTCTTAGCCTTTCCAAACTTCTTCTTATACTGTTCAGCATCTTTTTCCAAAAAGTTCAGCTCAGCAATATCTTTAGTTATATTCTTTCCTCCAAACGGAATCACAACCATATGGCGCAAGATACCGCCTTTATATATAGCAACATCCGTTGTGCCATCTCCAAAGTCAATATACACACAGCCCAGCTTCTTATCCTGCTCCTCAAGAGCAATATCTGCAGAAGCAAGTGGCGAAGTTATAAAGCCGGCCACAGCAAGACCATTGCTTTCAATCACCTTTTGAATTTTCGAGGAAAGATTGGGACGCCCCACCACCACTTTGTAGTCAGCCTCCAGTGTAGAACACGAAACGCCTACAGGATTTTGTTCCGATTTCTCATCCACAAAATATTCCACATCCGCAATTCCGTAGTTTTGTTTAAATTCAGATTTATATTTAAACGCTCTGTCATTAAGTCTGGCAATCATCTCTTCAGTAACAATACCTGCCTCCGAAAGATTTAAAACCTCAGTTACAGTCTCAGTATATACCGATTGCCCGCCCAGCGACACATAAATCTTTCCAATACGCTGACTGCCAAGTTTATTATGAAGCATACTTAGCAATTTCCTAACCAGTGAGGTAGCCTTATCAACATTATAAATCACCCCGCGACGGATACTGCCTTCTGATTCAACAGATTCAGACGCAATTATGGAAATAACATCACTCTCATTTTTCTTTGCAACTATTCCGGTAATTTGGGACGAACCAAAATCAATTGCTGCTATAAATCCTGTTTGAGTCATATTTTAATATCAATTATCTCTGTTAATAGTATTGGTTGCGAACATCATCATTCTCACTTTTTGGTGCAAACCACCTGATTGTCATACTTCAAACTGATGATAGAATATCTGTTCCATCCAACAACATTCAATCCTTTATCAAAAAACAACGAAAGCCTTGAGAATTTCTCATTATAATTGTCCAGCTTCCCAAATGCAATTCTAAAATCGCCCGCATGCGGAATCAAATCCACATCCTTGTTTGGCTTAACCACAATCTGATCTACCCACGCTTCCCAATTAGGATTGTCATTTAAATACATTATAAAATCAAATAGTTCATTTGTTGCAAACTCTTCGTCTATCGCCCCCGTTGCCACGGGAAGATAAGTCGAAAAATCGTTCGACACGGGCATCACCTCACGCTCGTTATCAACATAAAAACTACCCTTTGTGTTTGAAATTGCTCTAAAGACAGGCCTCCTTTGATATACAGAAGCATATACTTTATCACCTTTTATATACACCTTGGCATTCTTAACCGCCTTGTTGCTCATCAGCGCATCACGTATTGCCAGGGTATTCACCTCATTCATAAGCTTACCCACAGGGTGCACATTCTCTTTTGTCAACAGCTTCTCAAGCTCGGCCTGTTTCAGAAAACGAATATTCAAGCTATCCTTAATAGATATTTCAATTGCAGAACACTCTTCTTTTTTCGACGAATCATTAAAAAAGACAAGCGAAAAAACAAGATAGCCAAGCAATACTATTGAAGCAAATACAAGAAGAAACTTTTTCATATACGACTTTCACTTATAATCGTCTGTTGTTCTTTGTTATTCACAAAGATACATCATCTAATTTAAAAATACTGTAAGTTTTGACAGTTTAAACATCTAATGAATACTTATTCCTCAACATTTTTTCTATTCCGGGAAGCAATTTGTCAATATCGCCTGCACCAAAAGTTACAAGCACCTCCGGCTCCATATTGCCAAGTTTGTCTATTAAGTTTTCCTTCGGTATCAATATCTTATTTTCTATAGACACCATGTCAAAAATCTGCTGCGAAGTTACTCCCGGAATTGGCTCCTCCCTCGCAGGATATATATCTAATAATATAAGTTCGTCAAGAAGCGACAAACTTTCCGCAAACTCATTCATAAAATCACGCGTACGCGAAAAAAGATGCGGCTGAAAAACTCCCGTCACCTTCTTGTCGGCATACAAAAGCTTTATCGACTCAATCGATGCCTTCAGTTCACGCGGATGATGCGCATAGTCGTCAATAAAAACAATATCCTTATCTTTGATTATAAAATCAAATCTGCGCTTCGCGCCGCCATATGTCGATGTTGCCTCCCTTATTTCATCTTCATCAGCACCCGATAACAGCGCCACAGCTATTGCAGCCACAGCATTCTCAATATTAATCCTCACCGGAACGCCCAGGCTTATATCCTTTATCTTAGCATCCAAACCCACAAAATCAAAGACAATCTCACCATTCCCGATACGGATATTCTCCGCATGAAAATCGCCCTCCGACTCCGAATAAGTATATAACTTCACTCCCTCCTTCAATTGAGGCGTAACGGGAGCATCCTTTTTCATAATCAAAACCCCATCATTGCGAATCAATGATGTGAAATGTTCAAAACTCTCACGATAAGCCTCTGCCGTACCATATATATCCAGATGATCAGGGTCGGCCGACGTTATAACCGCTATCCACGGACGCAGCCAGTGAAAAGAACGATCATACTCATCTGCTTCCACAACTGTCAGATTGCTCTTGTCAGAGAGAAGTAAGTTTGTGTTATAGTTTTTCAATATACCACCCAAAAAAGCATTACAACCAACCTTCGAGTCATGCAGCAAGTGCGCAATCATACTCGACACCGTTGTCTTCCCATGCGTACCCGACACACAAAGCGCATCGCTCGATTTTGTAATCTCCCCAAGCACCTGCGCGCGCTTCATCATCTCAAAGCCTTCGGCTTTAAAATAATTCAACTCGCTGTGCGAAGCAGGAATAGCAGGTGTATATATAACCTTTGTCTTAGTCTTATCCAAAAACTGTTTGGGAATCATCCTAACATCGTCATCATAATGGATAACAGCCCCCTCACTAACCAATGTTTTAGTAAGCACGGTCTCAGTGCGGTCATATCCTGCCACCTCATAACCCTTCGACAAATAGTAACGGGCAAGGTTGCTCATCCCTATTCCACCAATTCCCAAGAAATATATCACTTCCTCTTTCATAAAACAGTCCTGTGAACAAATTATTTATTTTTCAAACAATATCTTATCTATCTCATCCACAATTCTCTTTGCAGAATCCAATTGTGCCATCTTTGCAATATTCTCACTCAAAGCCTCCAGCTTCTTGTCGTCAGCAACAAGCGACAACGCTTCCGGAAACAGCTTCTCGCGCGCCTCACCATCAGTGATCATCACCGCAGCATCCTTCTTAACCAATGCCAGGGCGTTTTGTGTCTGGTGATCTTCCGACACATTAGGCGACGGAACCAATACCACAGGCTTCTTCAGCAAAGAAAACTCTGATATAGAACCCGCACCCGCACGCGATATTATTAAGTCGGCCACAGAATAAGCCAAATCCATACGAGACACAAAGTCCATCAACTTCACATTCTCAGGAACTACACCCTTATTCTGCAACTCCTGCATCTCGTTATAATAATACTTTCCGCACTGCCATATCACCTGCACATCAGCATCCCTGATAATGTCAAACGCACCAACAATGCTGTCGTTAAGAGTTCTGGCACCCAAGCTTCCGCCAACCATTAGAATGGTCTTCTTATTAGGTTTCAGTCCAAAATGGGCATAAGCTTCCTCCCTCTTCTCGTCCGACACATACAAATCCTGACGAGTAGGATTGCCCGTAAGAACAATCTTCTCCTTCGGAAAAAATCTATCCATCCCCTCATAGGCAACACAAATCACAGATGCATTCTTGGCCAAAAGCTTATTTGTAACACCCGCATAAGAGTTCTGCTCCTGCAGCAGCGTAGGAATGTTTTTTGCAGCAGCCGCCCTCAGCGTCGGACCGCTTGCATATCCCCCCACCCCAATTGCCATATCGGGTGCAAAGTTCTTCACAATTCTTTTTGCCAGGTTCATGCTCTTAAGCAGCTTCGATACAACGGAGATATTCTTAAACAGGTTCTTTCGGTCAAATCCTGCAACAGGCAGACCAATAATCTTATAACCCGCAGCAGGCACACGCTCCATTTCCATTTTGCCCTGTGCGCCCACAAACAATATTTCAGCATCGGGGTATCTCTCTTTCAGAGCATTAGCAATGCTAATGGCCGGAAATATATGTCCACCCGTACC
>CAYFUQ010000031.1:1276-9046 GCA_964346415.1 uncultured Proteiniphilum sp. | reverse complement strand
ACAGGTATTGCACCCACCGCCACAGCCATATTCATAAAGGCCTGAATGGACAACATCAGCGCAGACCCCAACACCAGATACCTTGCAAACAAACTGTTGGTCTTCCTCGCTATTATACCCGCCCTGATAAGAATTATCACATAAAGCATAAACACAAATATGCCTCCAAAGAATCCCAGCTCTTCAAGTATAATTGCGTATATAAAGTCCGAATATGCCTGAGGCAAAAAGTCCCTTGCAACACTGTTGCCCGGAAATCTTCCAAACAAACCGCCGTTAGCAATCGCTATTTTGGCATGCGCCGACTGAAAGTTATCATCATTTACCACATACTTTTCGGCATCGCTCAGTTCATCGTGATTCATAAAGTCAAACACACGATTTCCCCACGTCTCAGACCTCTTCAGCAAAGATATATGGTCAACAACAGGCTTGGGAGCTACTTTTGAAACACCAACCAGCAAAATCAAACCTGCAGCACCAATAGCCACTATCAGCAACAGTCGTTTTATCTTTACGTTCCCGATAAACATCATCAGGAAAATCACGAAGAACAACAACGCAGCCGTCGATAAGTTATCCTTGGCAATGATAAGCGTCACAAATGCCGTCACCCCTATCATCCATTTAAACAGGATCTTCTCGTTTTTCTCATTCTGCCTGCTCAGCAAAAAAGCAATGGTACCCATCAACGAAATCTTGGCAAACTCCGATGGCTGTATCGTAAAGCCCAATATCCTTATCCAGCGGTCGGCTCCGTTTATAGTCTCACCCAGAAAAGGAGTCAGCAACAGTAGTATTATAGAAATACCAAGTAAAAAGATAAGCGACGAATAAAACCTGAATGACACATTGTGCATGAAAATAATTACTCCAAAGCCGGCAATCAAAAACATTGCATGGCGCATAATCGGTCCCCAGTGGTTTTGCCTCTGATAAACGATTGTGCTCGTTGCACTAAATATTTCAACCATCGAAATGACACACAATATGACAAACACCAGCCATATCACCTTATCCCCCTTAAATACCTTAT
Source organism: uncultured Proteiniphilum sp. (assembly GCA_964346415.1). Classification (GTDB taxonomy): domain Bacteria; phylum Bacteroidota; class Bacteroidia; order Bacteroidales; family Dysgonomonadaceae; genus Petrimonas. The sequence goes on along the minus strand of CAYFUQ010000031.1, from coordinate 8,010 downwards.
CTATCGACTCTCTGATAAACGACTTAGGGCCTGTATCCACCACAGGATTGTTATTCATAGTTTCCATTGATTACAATTTTTAAAAACTTAAACTACAGACTACGTACAGCCTCCTTAAACTGATCTCCCCGATCTTCATAATTCTCAAACAAATCAAAACTTGCACAAGCGGGCGACAACAATACCGTATCTCCCTTGTTGGCATGTTTGTATGCCTGCGCCACTGCATCTTTCATATTGTCAACATCAATAATGGTGTCAACCATACCATCAAAAAAGCTGTGAAGCTTGCTGTTGTCTTTCCCAAGGAAAATAAGTGCAGTAACCTTCTGCTTCACCAACTCTGCAATTTCATTATAATCATTCCCCTTGTCAACACCTCCCAGTATAAGCACAGTTTTGCTTCTCATGCTCTTCAGCGCATACCAGCACGAATTAACGTTGGTAGCCTTAGAGTCATTTATAAACTTCACACCTCTCACCGAGGCAACTTTCTCCAGCCTGTGGGGCACACCCTTAAAGTCCGACAACGCCTGACGCAAGTTCTCGTCCGAAATATCAAGCAGCTTTGCCACTATCCCTGATGCCATGCTGTTGTACACATTGTGCATTCCCTCAAGAGCCAGCAATTCCAGTTCCATATTAAAATTCTTATCCTCCAGGTGCAAATACATTTTGTTACCCTCCACATATCCCGTCACCGAATGATCCGGTTTTTCGGTAAAAGTATAGATATGCGACAAAGGATTTATATTATCTATCTCCTTTGATATAATAGGATCGTCTAGCCAATAAATAACCGAATCACCAATAGTATGATTTCTCACGATTCTCATCTTGGCATCCACATATCCCTTCATCTTATTATCATACCTGTCGAGATGGTCAGGCGTGATATTTAAAATCACAGCAATGTCGGCCTTAAAGTCATACACACCCTCCAGCTGAAAGCTGCTCATCTCCAACACATAGTAGTCATACTGTTTAGTAGCCACCTGCCTCGCAAAGCTGGTCCCCACATTGCCGGCCAGTCCCACGTTCAGTCCTGCCGACTTAAGAATATGATAAAGAAGAGAAACAGTAGTAGTTTTTCCGTTGCTACCCGTCACACAAATCAGTTTTGCATTCGTATATCTGCTTGCAAACTCAATTTCCGACACAACAGGAATTCCCTTTGCGTATATCTTTTGCATCATAGGCGAATTGTCAGGTATTCCGGGGCTCTTCACAATCTCTTTTGCCGACAATATGATATCTTCGGTGTGTCCTCCCTCTTCAAACTCAATCTGTTCATGCACCAGCTCATCGCGATGCTTATCTTTTAGTTTTGAAAAGTCAGACAAAAACACCTTAATACCCCTTGCCTTAGCAAGCATTGCAGTGCCTACTCCACTCTCTCCACCACCTAATACTACTACTTCGTAACTCATATCGCACTAATAATTAAAACATTATTATCTCATTTTCAGTGTTGCTACCGCCAGTACAGCCAGCAACATTCCAATCAGCCAAAACCTTGAAACCAGCTTTGGCTCCGCCACAGGATTAAAAGGATTTTGAATGATTGCATCAATTCCCGCATTGCCTGCCTTCTGGAAATGATGATGCAGCGGTGTCATCTTAAATATACGCTTGCCGGCACCATATTTCTTCTTGGTAAACTTAAAGTAAGTCACCTGCATAATTACCGACAACGCCTCCACAAAGAACACACCACACAAAATAGGCAGCAACAGCTCCTTATGTATCAACACCGCAAAAACTCCAATCAATCCGCCAAGCGTCAGGCTACCTGTATCGCCCATAAACACCTGCGCCGGATATGCATTATACCACAGAAAACCAACAGTTGCACCAACAAACGCCGCCGCAAATACCATCAGCTCATCACTCCCCGGTATATACATTATATTAAGGTACGAGGCAAAGTCGACACGCCCCGACACATAAGCCAATATTCCGAGCGCCACACCAATAGTTGCCGACAATCCCGACGCTAGTCCGTCGAGCCCATCCGTAAGGTTGGCACTGTTTGACACAGCAGTAACAATCAAAATCACCGCAATCACAAATACCACCCACGCCGCTATATCTGCATAATCGCCCATCCACGAAACCAGCGAACGATAATCGAAGTTGTTGTTTTTTACAAACGGAATGGTCGTTTTGGTACTCTTAACGCTCACTTCCTGAAAGCGAACCTCCTCAATCACATTGTTAATTCGCGTCTCTACGTTCTGTCGCGCCACTATATCCGGACTCAGATACATCGTTAAGCCCACTATCAGTCCCAGACCCACCTGAGCCACAATTTTGAACTTACCTTTAAGACCCTCTTTGTCTTTCTTGAAAATCTTTATATAATCGTCCGCAAATCCCAGTGCACCAAGCCACAACGTGCTCACAATCATCAAAATGATATATATATTATCCAGCTTGCCAACCAGCAAAATAGAAACAAGGATTGCAAATATTATAATCACTCCCCCCATGGTTGGCGTTCCGCGCTTACTATACTGCCCCTCAAGATCCAGATTTCGGATAGTCTCCCCAATCTGTTTTATCTGTAGCTTCTTAATAATCCACGCACCAAAGATTGCCGAAAACAGCAGTGAAATGATTGCAGCCATTGCCGCCCTAAAGGAGACATATTGAAACATTCCCGCTCCCGGGACATTAAGTTCGTTTAAATATTGAAATAAATTATACAACATAACTATCTAAAGAATATATTCACATAAGTCTTTCATTTGACTATGTGTCAACTTGTTACTTTACAGATTAAATATTTTATCAACCTCCTCCTTATCGTCAAAGTGGTATCGTTTTCCTTTTATCTCCTGATAATCCTCATGACCTTTTCCCGCAATCAGAATCACATCGCCCGGCTTGGCCAAAGCACATGCAGTCTTGATTGCCTCACGGCGGTCAACGATTGTCAGAGTGTTTTGTTTTTGTTGCTCGTTAAGCCCCTCAATCATATCTTTCAATATATCCTCAGGCTCTTCAAACCGCGGATTGTCAGACGTCAGTATCACCCTGTCGCTCTGCTCCACAGCTTCGCGGGCCATGATTGGGCGCTTCGTCTTATCCCTATTGCCTCCCGTGCCCACCACAGTTATTATATCACCACTTTGATTGAGCACACCATGAATGGCAGTCAACACATTTGCCAATGCATCAGGCGTGTGTGCATAATCAACAATGGCTGTAATATCATTCTTTGAGCGGATAGTCTGAAACCTTCCTGCAACGGGCGTCAGCAGTGACAATGCAGTCAGCACCTCCTCTTCCTTCTGTTCCAGAAGCAATGAAGCACCATATACCGCCAGCAAATTATAAACATTGAAAGTACCCACAAACTGAACAATAATATCCTTACCGTTCAGCTCAATCTCCGTACCGTCAAAATGCTTCTCAAATATCTTAGCTTTATAGTCGGCAAGGCTTCTCAAAGAGTAACTCTTCTTAATCGCTTTAGTGTTCTGAAGCATCACCTGCCCATTCTTGTCATCAATGTTTACCAGCGCAAAGGCCGTTTCCGACAAATTATCAAAAAACGCCTTCTTCACATTTCTGTACTCCAGCATATTCTTGTGATAGTCCAGATGATCCTGACTCAGATTAGTATATATACCACCCGCAAAGTGCAACCCATAGGTCCTATTCTGATGAATGGCATGCGAACTAACCTCCATAAACACATACTCACACCCTGCATCAATCATCTTTCTCAGATAAGAGTTCAGTGTGATAGGATCCAGAGTAGTGTGCGTGGTAGCATACTTCTCCTCATTTATATAATTGGCAACTGTTGACAGAAGTCCCACTCCATATCCCAGTTTCCTAAACAACTCATATAATAATGTAGCAACCGTAGTTTTGCCGTTAGTACCCGTCACGCCAATCAGCTTCACCTCCTCCGAAGGATTTCCATACCATGCAGCAGCTATCTGCGCCAGTGCCACCGAAGAATCTTCCACCTGCACATACGTCACACGCGAGAAAAACTCCTCAAACATAGGTTTGTCATAAACCACCACTATGGCATCCTGCTCAATAGCCTTGCCGATATAATCGTGCCCGTCGGTACTGATTCCCTCAATGGCAACAAATAGCGAACCCTTCTTCACCTCCCTCGAGTCCGAAGTGATATTATCCACTTCCACGTCTCGGTTTCCATGAACAGACACAACTTTAATATGGCCTAACAGATCTTCAAGTTTCATATTCTTCTATTTTCGAATCTTTATTTCAATGTCAACGTAACGGTAGAGCCCCTCACAGCATTGTTGCCGGCATTTACCGACTGCGATATCACCTTGCCCGAACCAATCAGGTTCACCCTCAGTCCAGCACTCTCCATCAGATAGAGAGCATCTCTTGCCCCCATTCCTCTCACATTTGGAACCTTTCCGGGCACCAGCTCCAGGCTTGTGGCATTGTGACCCACACTATCCAGCGAGGCAATCACCCAGTCCGGGCTCTTGTCTTCAACGCGCAGAGGACGTTTCAGCGAAGCCATCACCGTTTTACTATTCTTATAATTACCGTTCTTTAGCACCGGCTCCTTGCTCAGCAGAGAGTCAATCCTCACTTCATCCACATCCAGCCGTGTTCTTCTCACATATATTTGCTCCGCAATGTTTTTAAACACCATTCCCGACTGTCCGCCACCCGACGGTACTCCCCTTGGGCGTCTTATACCCACAAAGCAGGTATATTGCGGATCATCAGCAGGAAAATATCCCGCAAAAGAAACATAGTAATCACTATATCCTCCACCGCTTGCTATGAGTGCAGTTCCCGTTTTGCCCGCAATCTTAAAGTAGTCCGAACCCACAACCTTTGCAGTTCCATTTTCCACCACTCCCTCCAGCATATCCTTAATCTGCTCCAGCGTTTGCGGTTTACACATACTATTATTAACCACCTCCGCCTTATAATTCTCAATCACCCTTCCATCCTTAAGCAGCTGCTTAGCAATAAATGGCTTAATCATCTTGCCATTATTAGCAATACCGTTGTAAAACATCAACAGATATATAGGCGGAATTCTGCTCTCATACCCAAACGACATCCACGGCAGAGTAGTCTGCGACCAGTAGTTATTTTTATCATCAGGAAAGCGAATTGAAGAAGTGCCTTCTATACCACTCAGCGGAACGTCCCACGTAAGTTTCTTTCGCAAACCTATTTTATCAATACCCTTCACAAACTTTGTCGGATTCTCGCCATAAGCCTTCAGAACAATCTTGCTCATCACAATGTTTGACGACACCTCCATACCCTCCTTCACAGTCAGATATCCGCGGTCTCTTCCCTGACGCCAATAGTGGTCGCGCACCGTTTTGGTATGATACTGATACAGCCCCGTTCCCACATGGAATGAATCCGTAGGCGTAATCAGCCCGTCATCCAAGGCCACCATCACAGTCACAGTCTTAAACGTACTGCCCGGCTCGTTCATATACGAAAACGCATTTGGATTGCCCTCGGCATAGTTTCCGTTCGACATCCTGTCAAGATTGGCAATACCTTTTATCTCGCCCGTTTTGGTCTCCATAATAATAGCAGTTCCCGACTCAGCCGATGTCTCCTCCAGCTTTGCACGCAGCGCACGTTCCGTAATATCCTGAATGTCCGCATCCAGAGTAGATATAATATCATATCCATCCTTTGCTGCCACCTCCTCAATATCTGTCCATTTGCCATGCACTTTCTGGCGGCTCTTCACACCCTCCACACCTCTCAGCAGAGAGTCAAACTTCAGCTCCAGACCACTCGCTCCACCTTTGCTCAGGTCCTTATATACATTACCAACCGTTCTGTTGCCAAGATTTCCAAATGGACGCTTGCGCGAATTCTTCTCCTCGGCAATCATTCCGCTTCTGTTCGATCTCTGATTAAAGAAAGGATAAGTTCTTATTTCTTTAAGATCAACATAAGAAATGTCGTTCTTTATAATTCTCACATAACGCGAACGCAGCGGCACCTTCTTGTCAATGCCCTTCGCCTTGTTGTCCTCAATCTGTCTCTTCTCGCGCAGATGCATATCCCATCCGCCCATTATCACATTCTTATATTGAGATGCCGAACGGTCGGGAAACTTTTTAGACAATGCAATAGACAAATCGCTAACATACTTCTTCAAAGTATCTTCTTGAATGCCCTGCGCCCAAAAGTCCATATAAATTCCGTACAGCGGCTCACTGGTAGCAAGCAGCTTCCCGTCGTGAGTATATATACTGCCCCTTTTGGGCAAAATAATTCTATCTTTAATTATAGTGTGCACCTCGCCCACCTCGCGCCACTTCTTACCCTCGTTGGTAAATATAATTTTTCCGGCAGAAAATATTATTGCGCTTCCCACCACCAGCAGCAGTGTTGCAACAATAAATCCGTATCGTCCCAAAATGGCTTTTCTGTTTCTGTCGGTTTGTTTCTTCATAACTCTAGTTTCTACCTTTATGAATTTTATAAACAGGTTCATTGGCAGTTTCAAGTCCCAGACCTGCCTGCTCCACCATTTTCTCTATCTGACTCTGGCGGCTCAGCTCCGTCAGGTCCGATGATATATTCAGCGACTCAAACTTAGCATCCTTCAGCTCCACCTTCAGACGCTCCATCTCCGCAATGTTTTGCAGCACCGTGTATCGCTGACTGATAAACAGCAGCATCACAACCACCAGAACGATAATAAAGGTCAGGTTTTTGGAAAAGAAATCCTCAGT
>CAYFUQ010000031.1:0-1176 GCA_964346415.1 uncultured Proteiniphilum sp. | reverse complement strand
GCCTGAAACGCCAGTGCAAGCACCTTGTTCTCCTTCTCTCTTGGAGTAAACGGTTTCATAATTTCCAAAAAGTCAGAAATAGACACAATCTCCTTCTGACCTCTTGCCCTAACCACCGCCTGAGCAATTTTTCTTGCATTCTTCAGTTCCCCATACAGGAAAAAGATATTCGCAAGCTCCTGCTCCTGATAGTTATTAAGTATATGTGCCGCAGTAATAGTCGATTGACTGTTCATACGCATATCCAGCTGACCATCCGCCCTAAAAGAAAAACCCCTCGACGCCTCATCAAAATGATAGAAAGAGACACCAAGGTCGGCAAGTATTCCGTCAACTTCATCCACATCCAAAAAACGAAGAAAGTTTTTCAGAAATCTGAAGTTGCTCTTAACCAATGTAAAACGGGGATCATCAATTATATTTCTGAAAGCATCCTCATCCTGGTCAAAGGCAATCAGCCGGCCATTATCGCCCAGCCGTTCCAGTATGGCACGCGAGTGCCCCCCGCCCCCAAACGTCACATCCACATACGTACCGTCCGGACGAATATCCAATCCGTCTAAACTTTCAGTAAGCAATGCGGGAATATGATACACATCAGTCATATAAATAAAACAGGTTTTTGGTTGTTATCAACTACTGCCTACACAGAATCTTTCCCCATCAAGCCCTGAAGCATTGACGAGAACTCTTCGGGAGATATCAGCGGCTCGTTCAATTTGTCCTTCGCCCAAATCTCAATCGTGTTGTCCACACCCAGAAATCTGACCTCCACATCAATATCCACAAGTTGCAGATATCGCTTCGAGAGCAAAATGCGACCGCTCGCATCCATTTCGATACGCTCGGCATCCACCACAAACTGGCGAAACACCTGCTGCTCCTCAAGATTCCACTTATTCAGCTTTTCTCTTAAACTTTCTATTTCCCTTTCCCAGACAGAGCCCGGATAAAGCACCAGACAATCCTGGAAAACATCCTTGCGAAGAACCAAATATTCCTCACCCGAATGCTGCAACTGTTTGCGAAAAACAGCAGGCACAAAGATACGACCTTTTGCGTCAACTTTAGCCTCAATATTGCCCAAAAACTGCACCATTTTTTCTTTGTCTGTTAGAAATTTCTGTAAAATTACAAAAAAAATCCACTTTCCCCCACTTTTCCACACATTATTTT
>CAYFUQ010000030.1:0-25936 GCA_964346415.1 uncultured Proteiniphilum sp. | reverse complement strand
CAAAAAAAGAAGCTGTCTAATGAAGTAAAACTTCATTGTGAGACAGCCTCTTTTTTTTTATATCATCAATTCACTGTTGTCGAATAGCGACTATATTTCTTTACCTTTTGTGGCAACCTTTAGCCATAAATATCCAATTATCATTGAAGTAATTGAAGCAATCAATACAGCCAGTTTTGCTGTATCTTGCATCTCTTTACTATCAAATGCGAGCATAGATACAAATATCGACATTGTAAACCCTATTCCGGCAAGAATACCTATTCCTATGAATATTTTGAAGTTTGCCTTGGATGGCATCCTTATTATTCTTGATTTTATCATTAGAAAAACAGCAAGAGTAATTCCCAGAGGTTTTCCTAATAGTAATCCAAAGAAAATTCCCAGTGATAATTCTGTAAGTAGGTTTGCAATAGCGGCTGTGTTGATGAATATACTTGTATTGGCTAATGCAAATAGAGGAATAATCAAGAAATTGACCGGTATATAAAGTTTTTTCTCGTAATTCTTGATTGTACTTACGGGTAGTAAAATTGCTAGTAATACACCTGCAAACGTGGCGTGAATTCCGGAGCGGAACATGAAATACCACATTGTTAATCCAAGTATAAAATAAAGTGCTCTCCCAAATCCATTTGGTAAATATTTAACCAATAGTAATATTACCACTACCAGAGCAGCAACACCCAATAGCCATGGTACCTGAGGTGAATCTCCATAAAACAGTGCAATAATGAGAATTGCACTAAGGTCATCAATAATCGCCAAAGCAGTTAGAAATATTTTCATAGAATGAGGTACAGCTTTACCCAATAGACTTAATATACCGAGTGAGAAAGCAATGTCTGTTGCAGTAGGAATTGCCCATCCGTGGGTATATGATGTTCCTTGTGTGATAAAATAAAAGATAAGTGCAGGAACAGCCACACCAAATAAAGCAGCAACCACAGGGAGTGTCATACGACTGGGAGAAGATAATTCTCCTACAACTGCTTCACGTTTAATTTCCATTCCAACACTAAAAAAGAACAACACCATTAAAAAGTCATTAATAATTTCCAGTGGTGAGTGTGGAAGATTGAGTTTATTCAACAAAGGAATATTTGTTTCCCAAAAACCCTCATATACTAGTCCTATTGCAGGAATATTTGTTATAGTTATTGATGCAGCTGTACAAATAAGAAGCAATACACCAACAGAACGACTATCCTGAATAAATGCGGACAAAGAGAAACCTTTTCTCTTTTCCGTAGAAGATGAAATATTACTCATACAAAAATGTGCTATTTATCTAATAAGAACGTGAAATCCTGCTGATTGTTTAACTCAGAAGGCTCATTTCCATACTTAAATATACGTGCTGTACGATTTCCCATCATTTTCATAGTGCCATCATTTATTAATAGCATTGTTCCTTCACGCAATCCAACTACATAAACATCTCTGTTAACTTCGATAAATTCATTGATACGCATTTCACGTGTCTCTCCACCATGATTTGCAGGATTATCGTCTAAGTAATGAGGATTGATTTGAAAAGGAACCAGGTTTAAAGTATTAAACGATTTTGGTTCTGAAATGGGCATGTCATTTGTGGTTTTCAATGTAGGACAAGCTACGTTTGAGCCGGCACTCCATCCAATATATGGTGTTCCGCCACTAACTTTATTTCTGATAGCATCCATTAAATTATTATCCTGCATGGTTTTTACCAAATGCCATGTATTGCCACCACCAATAATTATTGCTTCAGCTTTTTCCACAGCTTCAACGGGATCTGAATAATGATGTATAGAAGTTACTTTGTGGCCAATTTCAGAAAATCGATTATTAACTTTATCTTCATACTCATCCCAGCTAAAAGTAATTCCGGCGTAGGGAATAAAAAGAGCATTTACAGGTTCTTCACCTAAAAAACCTTTTATGTATTGTTTGGGATATTCTAAATAAGCTTCTCCCGGGTTGGTTGAATTGCTGATAAGCAAAAGTTTCATATTACAATATTTATTTATTTGTTTTAAAAAAAGAACATACAAAAATACAAAATTAATACTCTTAAAGCGAATATAGAGTTATATTTGTAACTTAATGAATTAATATTGAAATGAAAACAGAAGAAATATTGCGCAACATAAGAGTTGATTTAAGAACATCAATGGATGGAATTGTATCTCAAAGTATGCGTGAAAAAGGCTTAGGTTACAAGCTCAATTTTGGTGTCAGAATTGTTCGCCTGCAGGAGATGGCAAAGAATTATGATAAAAACGTAGAACTTGCAGAAACGTTATGGGCACAGGAAACAAGGGAATTAAAAATTCTTGCAACATTGCTTTTCCCAATTGAAAGTTTCACTGAAGAGATGGCAGATGAGTGGGTTAAATCAATTCCCAATCAGGAAATACGTGAGCAGGTTTGTAAGAATTTGTTTCAGGAACTGAGCTTTTCAGATAAGCTGGTAAGTAGGTGGATTTTGTCAGAAAACGAAGATATAAGGGCAACAGGATATTGGCTTCTTGCCAGATTAATAATTATTCGCTCACCACTTACTGACTCTTGTAATTTAGCACAAGTAATCAATTCTGCCATCAGGGATGCTGCTGATGAATCTTACTTCCTGAGAAATTCAGCACTTAGTGCTTTGAAGTATTTGGGACGTTTGTCACAAGAAGTTGCACGGCAGATACTAGATAATGTAAGTGATTATAAAGATTCGGATGATAAGCATAAGAATGAAATTTATGAAGGACTAAATTTTGAGTTTTCCCTTCTTTATTCTTAGATATTAATTGTTGACTTTATAGAAATAACAATACCTTTAGAATGAATACAGTAGCAAGGATAAGAGATGCCGGTAAGGAGTATAAAACGGGCGACACTACAATTGTTGCACTGGCTCCTTCCACTACTGAATTCAGAAAAGGAGAATTAACTTTGATAGTAGGTCCGTCCGGTTCGGGCAAGACTACCCTACTCTCTTTGCTGGGATGCGTTATATATCCCTCTATGGGCGAAGTATGGCTGGGTGACAAATGTGTAAGCAAGCTTTCCGAATCAAAATTATCACAGATACGACTTAATGAAATTGGGTTTGTTTTTCAGGGTTTCAACCTGTTGCAACCACTCACTGCCCTGGAAAATGTAATGCAGCCTCTAATCCTTAAAGGTAATTCCAGAAAAGAATCCAGACTAAAAGCTATTGAAATTATTAAAAAGTTTGACATGTATGATCGTATGTCAAACTTGCCCAAAGGATTGAGTGGCGGACAGCAACAGCGTATTGCAATAGCCAGGGCACTTATCACAGACCCAAAGATATTATTGTGTGATGAGCCCACAGCATCTCTTGATCAGAAAAGCGCAACTATGGTGATGAATATGCTAAAGGAGTTGTCGCGGGAAGATAGAGCAGTTATCATTGTAACACATGATAACCGATTGAGACGTTATGCCGACCGAACCATTTATGTGTCAGAGGGTAAAATAAGTGATACACCCTTTGAGGAAGAATTAGATTAATCAAAATATAAATTTCACAGGATGAAGAACTCCATATTTATATTATTTCTTTTAGCACTCATTTTTAGCTGTGGAGAAAGCAAAAAAGAAAACAGATCGGTAGAAGTCACACCAGCTTCCATTGCTGTTGGATTTGGCAAAGTCACCCCCATGGGTGGAGTTAGCAAACTGGCTTCTCCTGTTGCGGGCATTGTCACCGGCCTGAAAGTTTCTACAGGCACTCATGTTAATGAAGGCGACACATTGATTGTACTTGATGATACTGATGCACGTTTGAGTGTGAATGAATTAAACAGCAGATACACAGCTCAGGTGAAGATGCTGGAATCAGCGCAACTGCAGGCATCTCAGGGACAAGCAAGTGTGCAGGAATCAAAACGAAAATATGAGGATGCAAACAGTTTGTATAAATCGGGCGCTTTGTCTCATGATAAACTGCTCACACTGACAAATGAATATGAGATTGCCGGGATTAATCAGTTGAAGTTGGAGTCAGATACCAAATTGCAACAAGCTAAACTGGCAGAAATAGATGCACTTCGCATGCAATACATGGAAGAACTAAGACGCACTGTGTTGCAGGCACCTATGAATGGAACAGTGCTTGACATATTGCCACGCAAAGGCGAAGCATTAAATAAATATGATACTTATTTACTTCTGGCACCTGACACACCATTGGTGGTAATGGCAGAAATAGATGAAATGTTTTCAACCCGAATTGCAATCGGACAAACAGCTGAGATAACACATTCGGGAAGCACTGCCGTTGTTGCAACCGGAATAATTTCCCGTATTTCTCCCGATTTAAAAAAGAAATCACTATTTGCTGATAGCGGGCAAGACTTTCAGGATCGCAGAGTGCGGGAGATTGAGATTCTTCTTGACGATGATACAAATATGCTTATTGATACCAAAGTAGAATGTATCATTGATATCAATAATTGAGATTCAACCCAATAACAATCCGGTATATTTATGTTCAACACAGCTTTCAAATTTATCCGTTTTGAGAAAGCAAAAAGCACAGGTATTTTGCTTGGCATTGTTATAAGTATCTATCTTATAGGACTGGAACTTGGTATGTTCTTTTATCTAAGCTCTCTTGTTGGGGGTATTATAAATAACTCCAAGCCTGAATATGCTCAGGTATTTGTAGTTAACAAACTCACCAATAATGCCAACGTATTATCTCCTTTCGACAAACGATGGGTTCACCAATTGCGCAGCATTGATGGAGTGGACGATACTCATCCACTGGTGATGTCAAACATAAGTATGCGCTTTGACAATGGTGAGAGTTCGCCCGCAATGATTGTAGGAAGCGAATTTCCAAAGCTTGTAGGCGGACCGGCAAATCACTTGCTTCATCAGGGTAGTCTCGAAAGTTTGTTTCGTCAGGGTGTTGTATCAACAGAATTTTATGATACCAAAGCCTTCGGCTATGAATTTAAAATAGGTTCTAACTTTGAAATTGGGGGTAAGCTGGCCTCCATAGGTGCAATTACAAAGAATGCACGTACTTTCTCAAGTCCCATACTATATACTTCAGACGAAAATGTACGATATTTTTCAGGAATGTCAGAAAATCTGATTAATGCAGTTATAGTAACTGTGCATGATGAGAATAAAATATCTGACGTTGTACGCCAAATAAATGTTATGGCCCCTGACCTAAAAGCATGGAAAGCCAATGACATAAAGATGAAGACAGTAATAACCGTGATGACTGCCAATAATATGGGAATGAGCTTTGGAACTCTTGTATTATTCGCAATTATAAGTGGTTTTTTCATTATTGGACTGACTATGTATTCCGTTACATACGATCGTATTAAAGACTACGGAACCCTTAAAGCCATAGGTGCAAACAGCCGATATATTACGGCGTTGGTAGTTACACAGTCGTTTATTTATGGCATCATCGGATTTTCTATTTCATTGTTGCTGCTAATTATCACCAAATACGGAATGGCAAAAGCAGGATTGCTAATAAATCTTTCTTTTCCATTATTGTTGTTCCTATTTTCTGTGACACTTTTTATATCTGTTGCCAGTTCATTTTTCTCAGTATCAAAACTAAAGAAAGTTGAACCGTCGTCTGTATTCAGATAATTGTCTATTACATTTTAAACAATATCTAAATGCAAAAGAAAATATATATCACAGTCGTTTTATTTTTTTTTCTAGTTTTGATTGTTTCGGCTCAACAGTTCAATCCGGATCATCTTTCGTTTGATGATGCAATTGAGCATGCACTTCAAAATGCCCCAAAAGTGCGAATTCAGGAACTTAAAACAGAGCAAGAGAAGGAAAAACTGACACAAATAAAAAGAGAATATATACCTGAAGTTTATGTGTCGTCAGATTTGCGTCGAAACATAATAATCCCCACAACACCAATTCCAGCATTTATGATAAATCCGGATGCATCGCAGGATGAATTGATGTATATGCGCTTTAACACGCCATGGAGTGCCGCTACAGGGGTAAATATGACCTTTGATATCTTTAACCCAAAGACATCAGGGAGACAATCGGAACAAAAGAAAGAGTTGGCAATAAGCAATATAGACACGCAGCTCACAAAAAATGAGTTACGTGCTGAAGTTGCACAAGCTTACATCGACTGTATTATTGCCGACGAGCAACTGAATTCTCTTGCATCAGATACTCTATATTTCTTTAGCCGGCTGCAGGAACAGCAGAAGTTATTTGATAAAGGAAAGATTGACAATGTTGAGAAAAATGAGGCAATAATCAACTATAATAATGCCGTGGAGCGTTATATGCGTGGGAAGAGTATCTCGTATGATGCACGACTTAATTTGCTTATGGTAATGGGTCACGATGGGAACTCTTCCCCTGATAATAATCTTGTTTTGACCGACAATATCGAGTCTTTGTACCGGAACCTTATTGTAGAAAGAAACTTCAGTAAGGCATCCTCTCTCACGGAAAGCAAAATGATAGAACAAATTGGGCTGGCTCAACTAAAAACACAACACGAAAAATTAAAGTATCTGCCCACACTTTCCCTTACGGGCTATTATGGTGCCAACTATTTTGGACGAAATATTAATCTCACAGAGAGCAACAAATGGTTTGGCAACAGCTTCCTGGCACTTTCGCTTCAAATTCCGATAACACGCTCATTGAGTACTGCAAAGGGGGTAACTCAGTTTAAACTCCGGGAATTGATGGAGCAGGAAAATCTTCGTACCTATCAAACTAATTTTACAAATTCCCTTTTAAGAGAGATGAATGATTTCGAAAACCTTGTGCAATCCTATACTCTTAAGTTGTCCAACATGGAGCTGCAATCACAAAACCTATCATCCAGACAGGCTGAATATGATTTAGGCCACATTACCGATAGTCAGCTGTTAAACGAAAAACTAAACGAACAACAAATCCGTCAGGAATTTCTTCAGGCTTCTTATGAGGTGCTGTCTGCATATATAAGGCTTGAAAAATTAATGAATCAATAGAATTTTAATACCCAATTATTGAATTTTGCTGCATAACATTTGGATATTACAAAAATGTTGACTCTCAATATAAGATTACATTGATACATTATAAAGTTGTAAACTCTTAATGTAGAATTACACTGATGTATTACAAAGTTGTAAACTCTCAATGTGATATTACACCGGCACATTACAAAAATATAAACTATCAACATAAGATTACATTGACATATTACAAAAATGTAAACTATCAATGTAGAATTATATTGACACATTACAAAGTTGTAAACCCTCAATGTTGTATTACAATTTGAGTTATTGTGCGCTTCACCCTTACTATCTAAACTGTTAAATGATATTGTCCTAAAAACATTCTATCTTTGTAGCTTGTTTAGAAACTCAAGGATTGTTTTGTATGCAGACAAAAAAAATAAACATTGCAGTTGATGGATTCTCATCATGCGGAAAAAGCACAATTGCCAAAGGACTTGCAAGCAAGGTAGGCTATATCTATATAGATAGCGGAGCTATGTATAGGGCAATTGCTCTATATGCCATTCGTAAGGGATGGATTACCGATAGTAAGATAGATGAAGAGGCACTTCAGGCTCATATTTCGGAGATAGAAATTAATTTTCGAACAAATGGAGAGGGAGGTCAGGACACCTACCTTAACGGAGAAAATGTGGAGAAAGAGATTCGCTCTCTCGAAATAGCCAATGCAGCAAGTCGCGTAAGCACTATTGGCTTTGTCAGAAGAGAATTGGTGCGCCAGCAGCAGGCAATGGGAAGTCGCAAAGGAGTGGTGATGGATGGGCGTGACATAGGTACTGTAGTTTTTCCCGACGCTGAGCTAAAGTTATTTCTCACGGCATCTCCCGAGGTACGTGCGAAAAGGCGTTTCCTGGAACTACAGTCAAAAAACATTCCTACAACATACGAAGACACGCTGGCTAATGTTCGTGAGCGTGATCACAGAGATACAACCCGTGACGAGAGTCCTCTGCGCATGGCAGATGATGCAGTTGAGTTAGATAACTCCAACGTCACGATTGAAGAACAACTGCAATGGGCAGTTGAATTGTTTAACAAAATCACAAATTAAAAATCAAATGGGTAAAATTGAAATTGATCGTAACTCCGGAACTTGTTTTGGGGTGGCGAGAGCAATAGACCGGGCGGAGGAGGAGCTCAAAAATGGAGGTACTCTTTACTGTCTGGGTGACATTGTACACAACAACGTAGAGGTTGAAAGACTTGAGAAGATGGGCATGATAACCATTAATCATGACGATTTGAAGAAACTCAAAGATGTAAGGGTATTGTTACGTGCGCATGGTGAGCCACCCAGCACATACGAGATTGCCCATCAAAATAATATAGAATTGATTGATGCCACCTGTCCCGTGGTGCTTGGACTGCAAAAGCGGGTAAAGAAGAAATACACTCAACGAGCTACTGATGACTCTCAGATTGTAATTTTTGGCAAGCGTGGTCACGCAGAAGTGAATGGGTTGATGGGACAAACAGATGAATCAGCAATCATAATTGAAAGCAAAGAAGAAATAGAAGGTCTTGATTTCTCAAAAAACATCACTCTCTTCTCTCAAACTACAAAACCTCTTGACGGATTCACAGAAATAGGTGAATTAATAAAATCAAAAATGCAGGGTGATGCTGTTTTTGAATTTTATGACACTATATGTCGTCAGGTTTCAAACCGTGTTCCCAATATGCATGAGTTTGCAAAAAAACATGATATGATATTGTTTATTGCAGGAGAAAAGAGTTCAAATGGTAAAGTCCTATTTGAAGAATGTAAGATGCATAATCCTAATTCTCATATGTTGCATCATCCCAACCAACTGGATGAGACGCTGCTCAAACCCGGGCAATCAATTGGAATTTGTGGAGCAACCTCCACGCCGATGTGGCAAATGGAGGCAATTGCAGATAGAATATCAATACTGCTTCCGGAAATGGAAATTGAAAAAGCTGCTTTTTAAGCAGCTTTTTTCATGTATAATGTAAAAATGCATATCTTTGTAACCGATTGCTTTTAGGCTAATCTCTATGATTTACAAAATATAAGATATAAAAATGGCTTCAGATGTAAAATGTATCGGAGTATTAACATCAGGCGGCGATGCTCCGGGAATGAACGCTGCCATCAGAGCGGTGACACGTGCCGCTATTTCTCATAATATTAAAGTGTATGCTATTTACAGGGGATACAGAGGATTGATAACAGATGAAATTGAGGAATTCAAAACCAACAGTGTCAGTAATATCATACAGCGTGGAGGCACAATCTTAAAAACTGCCCGTTCAGAAGAGTTTATGACTGTGGAAGGCAGAAAAACAGCCTATGAGAATATGAAGAAATATGGCATGGATGCTCTTGTAGTTATTGGTGGCGACGGATCGCACACCGGAGCGAGTGTTTTTGCCAATGAATTTAATATTCCTGTTGTAGGGTTGCCGGGCACTATCGATAATGACCTGAACGGCACTGATGTTACCATTGGTTATGACACAGCTCTGAATACCATTATGGATGCTATGGATAAAATTCGTGATACTGCAACCTCTCACGAACGTCTTTTCTTTGTGGAGGTAATGGGCAGGAACTGCGGATATTTGGCATTGAACAGTGCAATTGCATCGGGTGCCGAAGCTGCAATTATTCCTGAGATAAGCATGGCTAAAGACCAGCTTGCCGAATTGATTGAAAGAGGATTTAGAAAGTCTAAAAACAGCAGTATGGTGTTGGTGGCAGAAAGTCCTGTAACTGGAGGTGCCATGAATCTTGCAGAACGCGTGAAAAAGCAATATCCACAGTATGATGTGCGAGTAACAATTTTAGGACACTTACAGCGTGGTGGATCACCTACAGCTCAAGACCGGATTTTAGCAAGCCGAATGGGAGTTGCAGCAATTCAGGCATTCCAGGAAGGTCAGCGAAATATAATGATTGGAATACGTGAAAACGAGATTGTGTACGTTCCCTTTAAACGTGCAATCAAAAAAGAACGTGAGATTAGCAGCGAAATGTATGAAGTACTAAAGCTGTCATCAATTTAGTATAGATAAATTTTATCACGTTACGAATAGTTTGTATCTTTGCACTTCAAAACTAATTAATTACAAGGAAAATATGCAATTAACACACATTGAACACATCGGTATCGCTGTAAAAAGCATCGAAGAACATCTTCCGTACTACGAAGGTGTATTAGGATTGGAATGTTATAATATTGAAGTAGTTGAAGACCAGAAGGTTAAAACTGCATTCTTTAAAATAGGTCAAACAAAACTTGAGTTACTTGAGCCAACGAGTGAAGATAGTACAATCGCAAAGTTTATCGAAACCAGAGGTGAAGGAGTTCATCACATTGCCTATGCAACAAGTGACCTTGAAAATGCTTTGGAGACTGCAAAAGAGAAAGGAGTTCAACTTATTGATCAGAAACCAAGAAAAGGTGCAGAGGGATTAAACATAGCTTTTCTGCATCCAAGATCTACCGGAAGAGTATTAACTGAACTATGCGAGCATCCTGAAAAATAATAACAATAAAAAATAAATACATAAAAAACTACAATATGAGCATCCAACTTGAAAAAGTAAAAGAGCTGATTCAATTACGTGAAAAGGCTCGCTTAGGTGGAGGTCTTAAAAGAATAGAGTCTCAACACCAAAAAGGAAAATACACGGCACGCGAACGTCTGATTATGCTGCTTGACCAGGGCAGTTTTGAAGAGTTTGACATGTTTGTCGAGCATCGCAGTCACAACTTTGGAATGGGAGACAACACATTCCTTGGTGATGGGGTAGCTACCGGTTTCGGTACTATTGATGGTCGTCTTGTTTATGTTTTCGCTCAGGATTTTACTGTTTTTGGTGGTTCTCTTTCTGAAATGCACGCCCAAAAGATTTGCAAGGTTATGGATCAGGCAATGAAAATGGGAGCTCCGGTTATTGGTATCAATGACTCGGGAGGTGCACGTATTCAGGAAGGAGTGAACGCTCTTGCAGGATACGCTGAAATATTCCAGCGCAATATTCTGGCTTCAGGAGTGGTTCCGCAGATTTCAGGAATTTTTGGTCCTTGTGCTGGTGGTGCAGTTTATTCACCGGCATTGACAGACTTCAATATAATGACAGAAGGAACATCTTATATGTTCCTGACCGGTCCAAAAGTGGTTAAAACCGTAACAGGTGAAGATGTAACCCAGGAACAATTGGGAGGTGCATCAGTTCACACCACGAAATCAGGAGTTGCACACTTTAGTGCACAAACAGAGGAGGATGGTTTGAAAATTATCCGTGAACTACTTTCTTACATTCCACAAAATAATCTGGAAGAAGCTCCAATAACCAAGAACAATGACCCAATTGATCGTCTGGATGATGGTCTGAATGAAATTATACCGGACAGCGCCAACAAACCTTACGATATGTATGAAGTGATAGGTGCTATCGTGGATAATGGTAAGTTTCTGGAAGTTCATGCCGATTATGCAAAGAATATCATCGTAGGATTTGCCCGTTTTAATGGTCAGTCTGTTGGTATCGTAGCCAATCAGCCAAAATATCTAGCAGGTGTCCTTGACATTAACGCATCGCGCAAGGCGGCACGTTTTGTTCGCTTTTGTGATGCTTTCAATATTCCTATCGTTACTTTGGTTGACGTTCCGGGATTCTTGCCGGGAACAGGACAAGAGTATGGTGGCGTAATTGCACACGGTGCAAAACTTCTTTATGCTTACGGAGAGGCAACTGTGCCTAAAGTAACTGTTACTTTACGTAAATCTTATGGTGGTGCACACATTGTGATGAGCTGTAAGCAATTGCGTGGTGACATTAACTATGCATGGCCAAGTGCAGAAATTGCAGTTATGGGTGCTGATGGCGCTGTTGAAGTACTTTACAGCAAGGAAATCAGAGCTGAAAGCGATCCTGAAAAACAAAAAGAGGTTATTGAAGCCAAGAAGAAGGAATACAACGACTTGTTTGCAAATCCTTATGTTGCTGCAAGATATGGATACATTGACGATGTTATTGAACCACGTAACACAAGATTCCGTGTGATCAGAGCATTGCAACAGTTGCAAACAAAGAAACTGTGCAATCCTCCGAAGAAACATGATAATTTACCACTATAACATGATGTCAGGTATGAATAGAATAAAACAACTATTGTTTTTATCCTTGCTGATTTCACTTGTCGGCTGTGTTGGCAAAACAGACAGACCTTACTTGGTAATAAACGAAGTGATGGTACTGAACGAAAATAGCTACACGGATGATTTTGGTGAAAAAAATGCCTGGATTGAAATATATAACAACACAACCAGAACGCATGATTTGTCTTCTATCTTTATAACCAATGATAAGAATAACAAGAAGAAATATCCTGTTCCACGCGGAGATATAAACACTGCTTTGGCACCATTGCAGCATGCAGTATTCTGGGCTGATGGTAATGAATGGAGAGGTACTTTTCATCTTAATTTTACGCTTAATCCCGATGAGGATAACTATATAGGTATCTATGAGGCAGATGGCGAAACAGTAATTGATGAAATGTTTATTCCGGCAGGAACTATTTTAGCCGATAAAACATTTGGTTACGAAGAGGATGGAACAAAATATGATGCTGAAGGTAACTACCTAGGTAAGGTGCTTGAGCGGGTAACTCCAAGTGGAAATAACAAGGTAGAGGGTGAGAACCAAAAAGTTCTTGATATTAAAGAGAATGACCCATGGGGTGCAATGATGACTGTTACAGCTATGGTTGTGGTTTTTGGCGGCTTATTATCGCTATACCTTGCATTTTGGGCTATTACTTCATTGATGAGACGCATGGTACGCAGAAGAGCAATAAAAAGCGGTGCTGTGAAAGTTGATGAGTTGTCAGGAGAAGTATTGGCAGCAATTTCTGCAGCTATCCATGAAATGGGTCAGGATGAACATGATATTGAGTCTACCATTTTGACTATTGAGCAAGTGAAGAAAAACTACTCACCATGGAGTTCCAAATTGTACAATTTGAGACAACTTCCCAAATAAAGTCATTCGTAATAAGCAAACTTGAAAAAACAGAACAAAAGAAAAAACAACTTTTATGAAAATATTTAATTATAAAATAAACGGTTCTCCATATAGAGTGGTTGTTCAAAACGCAGATGAGGGGATTGTAGAGTTGGAAGTAAACGGAACGCCCTACACCGTTGAGCTGGAGAAAAAGAAGAAAGGTACCGTATCACGCATACAAAGACCTGTTACCGCTATTCAGCAGAGCGATGCTGCTGCACCGAGAGCAGCCGTTAAACGTTCAACGGCTAAAGCCGGACAAGCAGTCGTGGAATGTCCACTACCCGGTGTAATCTTTGATATCCTTGTGAAAGAAGGAGATGTAGTGAAGAAAGGTCAGACTATCATGATACTTGAAGCGATGAAGATGGAAAATAACATCCAATCTACAGCTGATGGTACCATCAAGAAGATTTCGGTAGAAAAAGGTACTACGGTACTTGAAGGTGATGAACTTGTAGTAATAGGATAAAAAGATAAAACACATGAATATTTTATTATCATTATCTGAAAATCTTATATTATTCTGGGAAAATACCGGATTTGCTAATACGCAATGGGGTCATATAGCTATGATTCTTATAGGTGTATTCTTTATTTTCCTGGCTGTAAAATATGAGTTTGAACCGTTGCTGTTGATTCCGATAGGCTTTGGTATTTTAATTGGTAATATACCATTTAATGAACTGGCCCGTCTGGATATTGGTATTTATGAAGAGGGTTCAGTATTGAACATTCTTTATCAGGGGGTTGTCAAGGGGTGGTATCCGCCACTGATTTTCCTTGGTATTGGTGCCATGACCGACTTCTCGGCATTAATCTCTAACCCGAAGCTAATGTTGGTGGGAGGTGCTGCTCAGTTTGGTATTTTTGGTGCTTATTTCATTGCTTTATGGGCCGGATTTGAGCCTAATCAGGCCGCTTCAATTGGTATCATTGGTGGTGCTGATGGTCCTACTGCTATTTTCCTTACTTCCAAACTGTCGCCTAATTTCCTTGGGGCAGTTGCTATTTCTGCATATTCTTATATGGCAATGATTCCGTTGATTCAGCCACCTTTTATGCGCTTACTTACCACTAAGAGCGAACGTGTAATAAGAATGAAGACTCCGAGAGCGGTATCTCAGACAGAGAAAATTATTTTCCCTATTGTAGGTCTTTTGCTTACTGCATTCTTAGTTCCTTCAGGTTTGGCGCTTCTGGGTATGCTTTTCTTCGGAAATATCCTCAAAGAGTCGGGTGTTACCCGTCGTTTGGCTGAAACAGCACGCGGACCAATGATTGACGTTGTAACTATCCTATTGGGAGTGACTGTGGGTGCATCTACGCAAGCTACCACATTCCTTAAGTTCCAGTCAATTAAGATCTTTATCATTGGTGCAATCTCGTTTATGATTGCAACATGTGCAGGATTGTTGTTTGTGAAGTTTATGAACCTGTTCCTTAAAGACGGAAGCAAGATCAATCCTCTGATTGGTAGTGCAGGTATATCTGCCGTACCTAAC
Organism: uncultured Proteiniphilum sp.; assembly: GCA_964346415.1. Classification (GTDB taxonomy): domain Bacteria; phylum Bacteroidota; class Bacteroidia; order Bacteroidales; family Dysgonomonadaceae; genus Petrimonas. The sequence goes on along the minus strand of CAYFUQ010000030.1, from coordinate 11,345 downwards.
TCAGCGAGAATATCACACCAGATGGGATTGAAATATGACAGTACCAACTATCTGTTGATGCACGCCATGGGACCCAACGTAGCGGGTGTTATCGGTTCTGCAATTGCAGCCGGTATCTTGCTTGGATTCCTGTACTAAGAGATAGTTTTTTCTGAGTTATTCAGAATCAAATATATAATTTTAAAAGCCCGAAGATAAGAGTTTTCCTACCTTCGGGCTTTTTGTTAATCGGATTTGTGAATGTTATAATACCATGTAAGTTTGAAACTAATCTTTCGAGAAGAATGCATCAAACGCATGATCGCTCATTTCAAAATCTATCTTTTTAGTGAACTCGCATGATTCCCGTGCGCCATGTTCTCTGTTCATTGCGCTATCCTCCCACTCTATTGACAATGGACCTTTATAGCCTATAGTGTTAAGTGCGCGTATAATCTCTTCGAAGTTAATTTTACCTCTTCCCACACTCCTGAAGTTCCAGTATCTGCGTGAATCTCCAAATGGCACATGTCCGCCAAATACTCCAACCTGCTTTGGTGTGTCGCTCCAGTGAACATCCTTCATATGAACATGGAATATTCTGTCGGGGAACTGGTAGATGAAATCTACATAATCGACTCCCTGATATCCCAAATGGCTTGGGTCATAATTGAAACCAAATGCAGGATGATGATCCAAAGCTTCCAAAGCCCTCTTTGCAGAGACGGTATCAAAAGCAATTTCGGTTGGATGCACTTCGAGGGCAAATCGTATTCCTAGTTTTTGATATTCGTCCAATATCGGAGTAAATCTATCTGCAAACTCTTTGTAACCCTCCTCAATTGTTGATTCGGGCACGGGTGGAAATGAGTAAAGAAGATGCCAGATAGGACTGCCTGTGAATCCAACTACAGTATTAACGTCCAGCATTTTTGCAGCTTTGGCAGTTGCTATTAGTTCCTGAGCTGCACGTTGTCTTACACCTTCAGGGTCTCCGTCGCCCCAAATATAGTCAGGAAGAATTCCTTTGTGCCTTGAATCAATGCGGTCACAAACTGCCTGCCCAATCAGATGTGAAGAGATTGCGTGAAGCTCCAGGTCATATTTTTCAAGCAATTCTCTGATTGATTTATAATATTCAGGGCTTGTCTGACGTACATCCAGATGATCTGGAAGCCCCAGTTCCAATCCATCGTAACCAAACTCTTTTGCTTTCTTGCATACTGTTTCCAAGGTCAAATCTCCCCACTGAAGGGAGTACAGTGTAACTAATCTTGCCATAATATCAACAATGTGTTTTAGTAATAAATAATAATTCTATTATTTACAAAGATATTATTTTGCTCTAACTATTGTTGCATTCAAAAATATGCTTATCAACATGTTAGTCATCACAATAATGGATATTTTACTTTGTTCTTTGGATTAAATTTATTATATTTGGTGATGATGTAAAGGATGAAATGTGCGCTTAAATACTTTCTTGGGTTATATACATTAGTTGATTGTTAAATAATCGGTAAAACAAGCTTTCCATGATTCAAAACAAAACCTACCAATGGATTGTCAATATCTTACTTCTTGTTGCCACTTTATTTATTTTGGTTTATGTAATCTTTTTTGTTTATCAGAAAGGATACAATTTTAATGCTTTTATGCCTCTGTACGTAGTTTGGCTGGTTGCGCTCTTGTTGAAGATCAGAATGGATGACAAGAACCGCCTGCAACGCAGAAAGAGGTTTTTGGATGCAGATAAATAGATAAGTGAAAAGAAGTATTGTCACAGACAATATTGTTGCTCTTACCTTAAAAGATAAGAGCAGAGTCTGTTTTATTTTCTTTTCCTGTAATACTTATACCATATCACAAACCCCGATATAATACAGAAAACACCAAATATACCTGTCAATGGTACCACAAGCACATATAAAATACCCAACAGAGGTTTATAAATACGCCCTGTATGTATCTCAAGCGATAAACCCCATAGCGACATAGGTGATTCTTTCAAAATTACTTCAGGTATTTCGGGGAAATAAGCATCTTCGCCCACGCCCAGTGCGCCAAACTCATAGTCAAACATTATTTTGTCGCCATCGGCATTAAATCCATATCCACTAACCTTGTAATCGCCCACCGGTGGTCCTGTTTTCTTGGGAGCTACATATACCTCTTTCTTCATTGCGTCAAAGACATATCCCGTATGGTAGTTCCATTCAAACAACCCTTCAAATGAACCAATCAGCAGCGTGTTTTCGCCCAAATCTTCCAGAACGGTTACACCCATAACACTGGCAGGCGGCTGATTTTCAAACTTAATCATCGTCTCAAATTCATCAGGAGAATAGTAGAAAGCATCGTATGTTGAGAATACATAAATATCGTTTTCGGGCAAATATATAATCCTTCGCAGGTTATCATACCATGGATTTGGAGTGTCCAGCTCAGTGTATGGAATCTTTCCGACGTTTGTTTTAAAAATAGCAGCCAGTAGAGGAGGGCGCAAAAACACACCTGTAGTAGTGGTAATAATCAAAAACAAAGCAGTCGTCCACCCTATTTTGTTATGCCATTTAAGGTTCCACTTAATACGCTTGAGATGCTTTTGTTTGAGTTTGCGATTGTTTTTGTTCTTCTTAATCTTCTCTTTCGAGATATATAGTATCAGCCCCGTAATTGACAAGAAAATGGTAATCACAGCAATCAGGTCAACAACAAGAATTCCGATTTGTCCATATATCTCACCACTGTGAATGACCCACAGTGTTTTGAAGAGCCCCACCTTATTGTCATATCCCTCCGGAGCGGGAAGTTCTATCTCAGTAAAGTTTTGCCCGTCATCGCTTGACAGCAAGTGTGAGCGTGTCAGCACCAGCATGGTCTCATCTCTAATCTCTATGTCCACCACATTCAGTTCCTTTATGGGCAGATTGATAAGCTGCCACTGTTGCGTCAGCCTGTCGTATCGGTAGAATCCATAGAGCGTACCTGCATACAGATGACCCCTGTATTCTAATACCTTGAATGTTTTACGGTAATCAACCCCATCGGGAAATCCTGCATTAAAGTCCTTAAACTCACTCAATGTGCTGTCGGTTAGCCATATCCCAACATTCCCATACATTAGGACAGAATCGGGAGAAAGAGCGTACATCTCTTTAATTGATGCTATATTCCAGTTCTTGTAACGATATTCTTTGTGCAGATATTTCCTGTCTATAGATATTTTGGAGAAAGTCTGCCGGTGATTTAGCACAATGCCCGATAATGAGAAAAGTACCAACAGAAGAGTCAAAATGATGCCCGACCATTTATGATATTTTCTCAGAAATCTATATAGTTTTTTCATTGAGTTCTTGAATTTCGCTTGTTTAGGACAAAACTATCCTTATTATGTCTGTGATTTTTTATGAATTTGCGAATATATAGGATATTTCTGAGAATAAAAAATCAACCGACGGAACTATTTATAACTTTTCCATCGGTTGATATATAATTTAATTTCTTACTTGAGCAGTACCTTCATTATTTCATCAAGAGAGACTTTAAGCCCATCAATGTTTTTGCCGCCGGCAGTAGCAAAATGAGGTTGTCCGCCTCCCCCACCCTGAATATGCTTTGCAGCTTCGCGAACGATTGCTCCGGCATTAAGTCCTTCTTCAACCATATCTTCGCTCAGCATAACTGTCAGATTTGGCTTTTCGTTGAATGAAGTAGCCGCCACAAAAGCCATTGATTCGGCAAATTCTCCTTTAATCTGGAATGCAATATCTTTAATAATTTCAGGAGACAGAGGAATGTTATCAAGCGTAAATAGATTTACGCCGTTTACTTCCTTTTTATTGGCTATTATCTGTTCTTTAATCAATGCCGTTTGCTCTTTCACATATTCGTGAATTCGCTTCTTCATTTCTTCGTTCTCAGACATCAGCTTTTTCAATCCCGTCATTATCTCGGGGGCGTTGCTCGATACAGCATCTTTGACACTCTTCATGGTGTCTTCGATTTTGTACAGATAGTTCTCGCACACCTCAGCTGTCACAGCCTCTACCCTTCTGATACCTGCAGCAATGGCTCCTTCGCTAATGATGCGGAAGGTTCCAATGCGGCCCGTGTTTGAGATATGTGTTCCACCGCACAGCTCGATAGAGCTTCCAAAGCGGACAGTACGCACATCTTCACCATATTTTTCGCCAAACAGAGCCATTGCACCCTGCTCTTTTGCCACCTCTATCGGCACGTGGCGATGCTCCTCAATTGGGAAGCTTGCACGAATTTTCTCAGTTACTTTTCTTTCCACTGCACGAATCTCTTCATCAGTCATTTTCTGGAAATGAGAGAAGTCGAAGCGTAATACTTCAGGTGAAACGAATGAACCTTTCTGTTCAACATGTTCTCCCAGCACTTCGCGCAATGCTTCGTGCATAAGGTGCGTAGCAGTGTGATTGCACTCTGTGGCTGTGCGCTTTGCCTTATTAATTACTGCATTAAACGTAGCTTCAATATTCTCCGGCAGCTTCTTAGTTAGATGCACAGCCAGATTGTTTTCACTCTTGGTGTCAAATATTTCGGTTTTAGTGCCCGCTTCATCAATCAGCCAGCCGCTGTCACCCACTTGTCCCCCCATTTCTGCATAGAAAGGAGTTTCGGAAAGAACCAGCTGATAAAATTCCTGTTTCTTTTGTTTCACTTTTCTGTAGCGCAACACCTGAGTCTCCGCTTCAGTGTCGTCATAACCCACAAAAAGAGTTTCTCCCTCACGTATTCTCACCCAGTCGCCCGTTTCTATCGCTGCAGCATTACGTGCGCGATCCTTTTGCTTCTGCATCTCAACGTCAAAGGCAGCATGATCGATACTCATGCCATTCTCTCTGAGTATAAGTTCAGTTAGGTCAATTGGGAATCCGAAAGTATCATAAAGCTGAAATGCAATTTCTCCTTCCAGCTCGTCCCTACCCTCTTTTTTATGTTCGTCTATTTCGCGGTCGAGAAGGCGAATACCTGTCTCAAGCGTTCTAAGAAAAGAATTTTCCTCTTCGTTGATTACTCTTTCAATCAACGTTTGCTGTGCTTCCAGTTCGGGATAAGCATCACCCATCACCTCGATAAGAGTTGGCACCAGCTTATACATAAATGCCTCGTGCATATTGAGGAATGTGTAGCCATAGCGAACCGCACGACGCAGAATTCTGCGGATTACATATCCTGCCTTTGCATTTGATGGCAACTGACCATCAGTGATAGAAAAGGCAATAGTGCGTATATGGTCTGAAATTACGCGAAGAGCGATATCTATTTTTTCATCATCACCATATTTGGTGTTGCTGATTGATGCCAGCTTGTTGATGATTGGCTGAAATACATCTGTGTCATAATTAGATGATTTATTCTGAATTGCAACACACAGACGCTCGAAGCCCATACCGGTGTCGATAACCTTTGCCGGAAGCGACTCAAGTGACCCATCAGCCTTGCGATTGTATTGCATAAACACCAGATTCCAGATTTCAATAACCTGTGGGTGGTCCTGATTTACCAGTGTGAGAGCATCAACTTTCTCACGCTCCGAGTCGGGACGAATGTCTATATGTAATTCCGAACAAGGACCACAAGGTCCGGTTTCGCCCATTTCCCAAAAGTTGTCATCTTTGTTACCGTTGATGATGCGCTCTTTAGGAAGATAGTTTTCCCAATAAGAAGCAGCTTCGTTGTCTTTTTCAAGACCTTCGGAAGGACTTCCCTCAAATACTGTGGCATAAAGACGATCTTTGTCAAGTTTGAGCACTTCAGTAAGGTACTCCCATGCCCACTCGATAGCCTCTTTTTTGAAATAATCACCAAACGACCAGTTGCCCAGCATCTCAAACATGGTGTGGTGGTAGGTGTCGTGTCCCACCTCTTCCAGGTCGTTGTGCTTGCCGCTCACACGCAGACATTTCTGCGAGTTTGCCACACGTGGATATTTTATAGGTTTGTTGCCCAGGATGATATCTTTAAATTGATTCATACCGGCATTGGTAAACATCAATGTAGGGTCATCTTTTATAACCATAGGAGCCGAAGAGACAATATGGTGCTCTTTCGAAGCAAAAAAATCGAGAAACGACTGGCGTATTTCTTTTGAAGTCATCATATTTATTGTTGATAGGCAAGTATTTGATTCAAATTATGCTACTTGCCAAGTATTCAAATTTTTAAGTTGCAAATATACAAACTTTGTTGGAATATTTCATAGTAGCAATATGAACCAAGATGAAAAAGTTGTCATTTCTCATCAATTTCAATTATATTTGTCACAATATTATTCCTGCAGAAAGTCAATATTATGGCCAAAAGAAGAAAACCTATTCAATTTAATGAAAGACGGCTCTTTTATAACATACAGGAAGTTGCCGACCACTTTGCTCTCAATGTTTCCACATTGAGGTTTTGGGAGAAGGAATTCGAAAATATTCGCCCCAGAAAAACAGCCGGTGGTTCCCGACAATTTACAAGAGAGGACATTCAACAGGTTGAAATTATCTTTCATCTGCTGAGGGAGAAAGGAATGACCATTGATGGTGCCCGACAGTCACTGAAGACCAGAAAAGATGCCGAAGAAAAGCGCGTTGAAACACTGCATCGGCTCAGGGAGGTAAAAAAAGAACTTGAACTTCTTCAGAGCGAATTTGATAAACTGCATGAGATTCAGAAATATACAAAATCAGAAAGGGAATGAATAGAAAAACCTTAATGCTTCTTTTGCTATCCGTTTCGTTGCTTAGCTTCACTTGCGCTCAGGAGCATCAGGAAGAACAGCAACTGAAGATGGGAGCCGAAATAACCAATAAATACTTTCCACTTCTTGAGGGAAAACGTGTAGCTGTAATGAGTAATCAGAGCGGTATGGTTGGCGATGAGCATCTGGTAGATTTTCTTTTTGCAGGCAATCATAACGTTGTTGGAATATTTTCACCCGAACATGGCTTTCGCGGCACAGCGGATGCCGGCGAGCATGTGTCAAGCTCCGTTGACCAAAAAACGGGTCTCCCCATTTGGTCGTTGTATGGCAGCGGAACGGGCAAACCAACCGCACGGCAGCTGGAGCAGTTTGATATATTGGTGTTTGACCTGCAGGATGTAGGACTCCGCTTTTATACTTACTATGCCAGCATGGCGCGACTGATGGATGCCTGCGCACAGCATGATAAAGAGATGATTGTTTTGGACCGTCCCAATCCCAACGGGTTTTATGTTGATGGTCCGCTGCTTGACATGAAACACAAATCGGGGGTAGGGTGGTTGCCTATTCCCGTGGTTCACGGGATGACGCTGGGCGAGCTGGCGCTCATGATTAATGGTGAAAAGTGGTTGCCCCGGGGACGTGTGTGCAATCTGACTGTTGTGCCCTGCGAGGGATACACCCATCAGACACGTTACGAACTGCCCATTGCACCATCGCCAAATCTGCCCAATATCCACTCCATTTATCTTTATCCTTCCACCTGCCTTTTTGAGGGCACCGTGATGAGCCTTGGCAGGGGAACCGACTTCCCGTTTGAGGTTTACGGACATCCCAACTACAAAGGCTCTGATTTTTCGTTCACCCCGCGCAGTGTTTCGGGTGCCAAAAATCCTCCCTTGCTTAATAAGAAATGTTATGGCGTTGACCTTCGTGAGATGCCCAACCGGGATATATGGGAGCGGGGGTTCGACTTGTCATACGTTATTGATGCATATCAAAATATGAATATAGGGAATAAGTTTTTTAGCTCTTTTTTCGAAAAACTAGTGGGAGTAGATTATATCCGACAAGATATTATTGCCGGAAAATCGGCAGATGAAATCAAACAAAAGTGGAGTGGGGATGTGGAGCAGTTTGTGAATCAACGTCGCCCTTACCTGCTTTATGAAGAGTAATAAATTATCTAAATCAGAATTAGTAATTAAATCAGCAAATACATTTTTAATAAATAACAATATAAAATTATGGCAGACAAATTTTCAGACCCCATAGGACGATTGATGGGCTTGCGTTACAAATCGCACCCATGGCATGGAATATCCATGGGCAAGAATGCGCCCGAAGAGGTAACAGCTTTTATTGAGGTAGTACCCACGGATACAGTGAAGTATGAAATTGACAAAACAAGTGGTTATCTTAAGTTAGACCGCCCTCAGAAGTTCTCAAATGTGGTGCCGGCTCTTTATGGCTTCATTCCTCAAACATTTTGTGGCGAGTTGGTTGGACAATACTGCAACGAAAAGACAGGGCGCACCGACATTGTGGGCGATGGCGACCCGATGGATATTTGTGTGTTGACAGAGAAAGATCTCTCTCATGGCGATTTGCTTGTGGATGCTATTCCTATTGGCGGCTTCCGCATGATTGACGGCAATCAGGCTGATGATAAAATAATTGCAGTGCTAAAGAACGATACAGTGTACGGCCATTTTGAAAACATAGAGGAGATGCCAAAAGTGGTGGTTCAGCGTCTTGAGCACTATTTTCTGACTTATAAAGATATGCCGGGTGAAGACCGAAAAACTGAAATCACTCATGTTTATAGTCGTGATGAGGCTTTGGAGGTTATCGGTAAGGCAATTACAGATTACAATAATCGCTTTGAAAATATTGGATTGATATTGCAATAGCTTAATCCGGCTACAAATATTAGTGACTTAACACTCCGGATTTGGGATGAGACAGAGACCATTGTCGATGACTCGTCCCAACTTTGGGGATAGTGTGGAGCAACATGTCGATTGTTGCAGTTTTGGCTTATTTAAATAGGAAGCCTATCAAATGTTTTCCACAAAATTAGTCAGTTCCTCAAATTGAGAAATAGATAATTGTTCGGGACGTTTGGTGAGAAGAGGATGATCAGGCAGCACTGCTCCCTCGGGTAAAACCGCACGGATGGAATTGCGAATCATTTTACGACGCTGGTTAAAACAGCTCTTCACAACAGACTTGAAAAGCGCCTCATTGCAGTCGAGTTTTGTTCGCTCGTTGCGGGTGAGGCGCACCACTGCCGACTTAACTTTTGGAGGTGGAATAAAGGCACCTTCATTCACCGTGAAGAGATATTTAATATCGTACCACGCCTGCAGCAACACGCTCAATATACCATAAGCTTTGCTGCCGGGAGAGGCAGCCATTCTTTCGGCAACCTCCTTTTGAATCATGCCGGTGCAACAGGGCACAAGCTCTTTGTTGTCAACCACTTTAAAGAATATCTGCGATGATATGTTGTAAGGGTAATTTCCGATTACGCACAGCGGACCGTCGAAGTGTTTGGCAAAGTCCAGAGTAAGAAAGTTTTGCTGAATTATTTTCCCCTCAAGCTCGGGATAGTGTTGGTTTAGATAGTCTATCGACTCCAAATCTATCTCCACCACCTTCAGATCTCTTTCCTTTTCGATCAAAAACTTGGTGAGCATACCCGTGCCGGGTCCCACTTCAATGACAGGCAAATCGGCGAAACCATCAATTGTGTCTGCAATGCGGCGGGCAATACCTTCGTCTTTCAAAAAATGTTGTCCTAAGTTTTTCTTTGCTCTTACTCCTGTCATAACTTCAATGTTTGTTTTGCGGTTTAAATATCTGCTTTGGAGTCACAAAGATAATTAATATTTAACACGCTTTGTGGCATGGCAACGGATAATTGAAAAAATAACACATAGTTGCGATATCGCCTTGGGGGTGTTCTTTTCTGTTAATAATTAATGCAATAGTGGTTTGGTAGAGTTTTTTTCTCTAATTTTACAATTTATCATTCATGCTAGATGAATCAGACAATTACTATAACTAAACATCAATTATAAACAATCTTTTAAATTATGGCTAAATTAGAAATTTTAGACTTAAAACCACAAAGAGTATGGAATCACTTCCATGAGTTGACACAAATTCCCCGCCCTACGGGACAAATGAAGGAAGTCACACAATTTATCATCGATTTTGGAAAATCGCTTAAACTTGATACACAGCAGGATAAAACCGGCAATGTTGTAATACGAAAACCGGCAGGCAAAGGTTATGAAGATGCTGAAACATTAATTTTGCAGTCGCATCTGGACATGGTGCCACAGAAGAATGCTGATGTTACTCATGATTTCACCAAAGATCCCATTCAGACACGTGTGGAAGAGGGGTGGGTGAGAGCAAACTCTACTACCCTGGGTGCTGACAATGGTATTGGTTGTGCCATGATGATGGCTGTGCTTGAGGATAATACACTAAAGCATCCTGCCATTGAAGCGCTATTCACTATTGATGAAGAGGTGGGTATGGATGGCGCATTTGGTTTGGAACCCGATTTCCTGAAAGGAACTACAATGATAAACCTCGACACTGAAGAGGATGGTGATTTGTGTATCGGTTGTGCAGGAGGCACAGATGTCAATGTTTCTTTCCGTTTCAAGATGGATGAGTCTGTTGACGAAGGAGATGTTGCTTACAAAATAAGCCTTACCGGCTTGCAGGGAGGACATTCAGGTATTCAGATTCATCTGGGGCATGCCAATGCCAATAAGCTGATGAACCGTTTTCTGAAAGATGTGGTGAGCAATTATGAAGCACGTCTGGCAAGCATTCAGGGCGGCTCGTTGCGCAATGCCATTCCCCGCGAATCTTTCGCAGTGGTGTGTGTGCCTGAGCAGCTATCGGAAGATTTGGTTGACCTGGTAAGAGAATATCAAAAATTATTCAGAGAAGAATTTGCAGGAATTGAAGAAGGTATATCGTTTAAAGCCGAAAAGGTTGATTTACCCTCTAAGTTGATTCCGGCTGAAGTTCAGGATGACTTAATCAATGCTGTTGAAGGTTCCCCTAATGGAGTTATCAGCATGCTGGCTGATTTCCCCGATGTGGTAGAAAGCTCATTGAATCTTGCACTTGTTGAGTCGTCGGACGATGGAGAGATAGATGTGAAACTGCTTGTTCGCAGTTCGTCAGAAAGCCGCAAAGAGTGGGTTTGCTCTTCTGTGGAAAGTGTGTTTACGCTGGCAGGAGCCAAAGTAGAGTTTGACGGCGATTATCCCGGATGGCAACCTAATGCCGACTCTGAACTATTGAAGACTATGATTAAAGCCTATATGGGCAAATATGGTGAGAGACCTAATGTGAGCGTTGTTCATGCCGGACTTGAGTGCGGTATCATTCAGTCGCGTGTTGAACAAAAACTCGACATAGTTTCATTTGGCCCCACCATCACCGGTGCACACTCGCCCGATGAAGCAGTTGAGGTTGCATCAGTTGCAAAATCATACGATTATCTTTTGTCAATTCTTGAGGAGTTGAAGTAATAGGATATTTTATATTATAAATTCACTACTGACCGACTAAAGTTTGGAGATAAAAAATAAAGAAAGGCTACTCCCTT